>CAJWKQ010000130.1 GCA_913041895.1 uncultured Verrucomicrobiales bacterium | reverse complement strand
TCTTTCCGGAAGCCGCACCGGGACCAGCTGGAAGGCCATTGCCAACTTTCTTGGCAGCCTTCTCAGCCTTGGCGTCGAAGATTGGAGCGAGGAGGTGCCCGAGATCATCAGCTGGGATGCGGAGAATAGCCTCTTCCTTCTTGATGAGGCGCTCCTTAACCATATCCAGAGCGATATTAACGGCGGCAAAACCGGTGCGCTTACCGTTACGGGTCTGCAGCATCCACAGTTTGCCTTCCTCAATGGTAAACTCAACGTCCTGCACATCACGGAAGTGTTTCTCAAGTTTCTTACGAGTCACGAGAAGCTCCTTGTGAGACTGCGGAAGATCCTTAGCCATCTTGGCGATGGGTTTCGGCGTGCGGACACCGGCAACAACGTCCTCGCCCTGCGCATCAATGAGATACTCACCGTAAAACACATTTTCGCCCGTGGCTGGGTCACGCGTGAAAGCAACGCCGGTTCCAGAACTTTTGCCGGTGTTGCCGAAAACCATCGCCTGAACATTGACAGCCGTTCCCCAAGAGGCAGAAATTCCGTACTTCTGACGATAAACAATCGCGCGGTCGTTTTGCCAGGAGTTGAACACCGCCGTCACGGCTCCTTTGAGCTGCTCGCGCGGATCTTCGGGAAAGTTCTGGCCGGAGCGTTTCTTAATCAGCGCCTTGAAAGCGGCAACCACTTCGCGGAGATCCTTTTCCTTGAGACCGGAATCGTCCTCCACCTTGGCCTTGGCCTTGGCTTTATCCAGAATGACCTCGTAAGGATCGTGGTGCTCGCCGGCTTCAGCTTCGACCTCCATCACAACGCTTCCATACATCTGAAGGAAACGACGGTAGGAGTCCCACGCAAATTTTGGATTGCCGGTTTTCTTGGCAAGCGCTTCAACAACCTCGTCGTTAATCCCGAGGTTAAGAATGGTATCCATCATGCCGGGCATTGACTCACGAGCGCCGGAGCGGACGGAAAGCAAAAGCGGATTCTCGAGGTCACCAAACTTCTTGCCCATGGCCTTTTCGACCTTGGTAATATTTGCCTCGATCTCGGCATCGAGAGTCTTGGGGTATTTCTTACCATTGTCGTAATAATAAGTACAAACTTCGGTCGTAATGGTGAAACCAGCGGGAACTGGAACTCCAATGCTGCTCATTTCAGCGAGATTGGCGCCTTTGCCGCCTAGCAGCGCCTTCATGGTTCCGTTGCCGTCCGTCTTGGATTTACTGAAGTGGTAAACGTACTTTTTAGCTTTTGCCATAAGATGTCTTTCGAAGTTCGCCCGGAAATCCGGAGCGCGGAAAATAGGCAGGCCTAAGTTGTGTGTCAACGCACAATTGGCGATGAACTAATGACAAACCCTTTTGAATTCGAATTATCACGAAATACACAGCTTTCCATTGTATTCATTTCAAAAACTCAGCCCCTGAAGAATCAGCAAACCGCAAACCCCTAGAATTAAGTCTGAAGATGTCTGCCTCAACAACCCCCAAACCTCTTTTAACCAGATTTTCCATTACTTCACTCCATTGCTCTCGAAGGTCAAAACCTGTAGCTGCGATAAATTCATCAAAAGACCAGCCTTTATTCATACGCAATCCAAAGGCAGCCGTTTCCCCAGCTCGCTTAAGAGGTGTCAATTCCTCTTCTTCATCAAACTGGCGTTCACCGGCATTGAGAGCATCACAATATTGAGCCGTGCTTCTAACGTTTGTTGTACGGCGGCCCCGCACATAACCCGTGGCACTAGGACCCAACCCATGATAATCGCCACCACGCCAATAGTTTACATTGTGAAGGCAAGCCTCATTCGGAATATCAAAATATCCAGAATCATAATGTCGAGCAAAGTTTGCTACTTCGTATTGGTGAAATTGATTTTTTGATGCAAAATCTACTAGTGTTTCAAACATATCACACGCCAGATCTTCATTTACATCAAACTCATCAGCCTTCATCTGTTCATATAATGGAGTATCCTGCTCATATATCACCTCATAACAAGATAGATGATCAGGACCCATTGCTATTATCTCTTCGAGCGTCCTCTTCCATACAGCCATTGTTTGACTGGGAATAGCGAACATTAGATCCAGATTGATACGCTCAAACCCAGCGTTCCGCAAAATATCATATGATTTAAAAACCATCTCTCTACTATGAACTCGACCCAGTCGATCCAGAAGATCTGCATCCATTGATTGCACCCCCATGGAGATGCGCGTTACGCCTCCTTCATGCAGCAGCTTTGCTTTTTCTTGGGACAACGTCGCAGGATTACATTCCACAGTCCATTCATCCGGCTCAGACAGACCAAGATTGCGCATTGCGTCGAGAATTGTTTCCCATTGGCGCAGATTCAATATTGAGGGAGTGCCTCCTCCAAAAAAAATCGTTGCTGGATCCAAATCATTGACTACTAGTTCCAATTCCCTTACCAGAGCTGCAACGTAACCATTAACCACCTCTCCACTTGGTTCATGAGAGTAAAAAGCGCAATAGGAGCACTTTGAAGCACAGAATGGTACATGCAGATATAGACTTTTTACCGACCTAGTCACACCGAAGGTTACCGATCTGACACATCTCAGTCAATTGACACTCCCGTCACCGACACTTACCTTTACCCCCGGATGTTCGAACTTCATAAGCCCTACCCTCCTGACGGAGATCAACCCGAGGCCATTGCCCAACTCACGGCAGGACTTAAGGAGAACATTCCACACCAGGTACTTCTGGGAGTCACGGGTTCAGGTAAAACCTACACAATGGCAAACGTGATTGCCAATGCCAACCGGCCCACCCTTGTGATCTCCCACAACAAAACATTGGCTGCTCAACTCTATGCTGAACTGAAGGGATTTTTTTCAAATAATGCGGTGGAATATTTCATCAGTTACTTCGACTACTATCAACCCGAAGCCTACATCCCCCGCACCGACACATTCATTGAAAAGGATTCTTCGGTGAATGAGGATATCGAACGCATGAGACTAGCCACCATGAGTTCACTTCTCAGCAGGCGAGACGTCGTCGTAGTGGCCAGCGTGTCCTGTATTTACGGCATCGGAAACCGTGATGACTATGAAGCTTTAATGATCCCACTCATGAAGGGCATGAAAATCGGAAGAGACCCATTGCTGGCCAGGCTCGTGGATCTACAATATTCAAGAAATGACATTGCATTTGAACGAAGTGATTTTCGCGTTCGAGGTGATACGGTAGATATACGGCCAGCCCAAACGGAGGATGGCATCAAAATAGAATTTTTCGGAGATGAAATAGAACGAATACAACGGTTCGACCCACTTACAGGAAAAATAACCGAATCCCTGGAATCAATCACAATCTTCCCCGGTAAACAGTTCGTAACACAAACGGACAAAATAAAAACTGCCATGAAAACCATTCGGAAGGAGTTGCGAGAACAAATCCAATATTTCGAAAAAGAAAACAAACTACTCGAAGCACAACGCATTAAAATGCGTACAGAGTACGATTTGGAGATGATGGAAGAACTGGGATATTGCAGCGGGATTGAGAATTACAGTGCACACATCAATCAGCGCCCAAAAGGATCCAAACCGAACACATTGATGGATTTTTTCCCAAAAGATTACCTATTGGTAATTGACGAAAGCCATGCAACCCTCCCTCAAATACGAGGTATGTATGCGGGGGACCGTTCGCGCAAAACAGTTTTAGTTGATCACGGGTTTCGTTTACCCAGCGCTCTTGATAATCGACCGCTCAATTTCGAAGAATTCAATGGCTATCAAAACCAGACCATTTATCTCAGTGCTACTCCTGCTGAACAGGAACTAAACTGGTCCAAGCCACATATCGCCGAACAGATTGTCCGGCCCACAGGGCTTGTAGACCCAACGATCACGCTCAAACCTCTTAAAGGCCAAATCGATGATCTTATCGAGGAATGCCGCCAGCGTGTTCAAACCAAGGAACGCATTCTTGTAACTACCCTCACCAAGCGAACAGCCGAGGAGCTAACTGATTATTTACGTGAAATCGGAATCAACGTTCGCTACCTCCATAGTGAAATTGACGCACTAGAAAGAGTGGACATCCTCAGGGCACTTCGTAAGGGAGATTTTGATGTTTTAGTTGGCATCAACCTTTTACGTGAAGGCCTTGATCTACCCGAAGTTTCCCTGGTAGCCATTCTTGATGCTGACAAAGAGGGCTTTCTGCGAAGCGCAACTTCACTTATTCAGACAGCCGGCAGAGCGGCACGGCACCTCAATGGCCAGGTTATTTTATATGCCGATGAAATAACCAAAAGCATCAAGGAATTTATGGCTGTATCCAAATATCGACGTGAAAAACAGCTAAAGCACAACAAAGAAAACAACATTACTCCTCGTAGTGTTTCAAGGGCAGTTGAGGAAAGTTTAGGCAACCGACAGGATGCAACAGATAAAGCCACTATGTTATTAAGGGACGCCGGAAAAGAATATGATGTCACTGAAACTATCCGGGAATTCGAACAGGAAATGTTGGAGGCGGCTGAGAATCTAGAATTCGAAAAGGCAGCACATTTGCGAGACCAGATTAAGATGCTCAAAAAAGCAGAGGAAAATTAATTCCAAGAGATATCCTCAGGGCCATCAGCCATAAGACGGTGTACCCCGCCCATCTGGATCATCACTTCCCTCCAAAGCTTGTCAGGCTGAATTGAAAATACATGATCAACATTAGCTTCATGAATTAACCAAGCATTCCGTTTCATTTCATCCTCCAACTGCCCCGGCCCCCACCCTGAATAACCCGCGAATATCCTAATCTGCTTCGTAGTCGAATAAGAGCCCCCCAATTCCACCAATTCATCCATCGAATGCTCCAGACTGAGGTTGGGTATTACGTTGGCATCAGGCAAAAACCCATCACTGTGCAAAAAACTCATGGCTTGGGATTGCACCGGTCCTCCGATAGACAAATTCTGTTCATTAATGTTCTCTGGAAAATCCTCAAGAATCATTTCGCCAACGGTTTTACCTGTGCACCTGTTAAGTACTAAACCAAAAGCTCCCTCAGAACTATGTTGGCAAAGAAGCACCACTGAGCGCCCAAAGAACGAGCCTGCCAAATCACCTCCGTCAATCAGAAGCTTACCCTTTAGTGAACGAAATACTTCTCCCATAGCAAACCGTTGACTATTGATGCACCAAGTCCGTTTTTATGCCAAGAGTTCCTTTGCAGCTGAGACAACTCCCTCAACATTAAGCCCGAATTTATCATACAACTGATCAGCCTTGTATGCGGACTGCCCAAACTCTCCGGCAATACCCAATGTCTTAATGGAATGTGATATTCCTGCATTGGATAGCCCATGACTTAATTGAGCTCCCATACCACCAATAATCTGGTGATCCTCTATCGTTACCAATCTGCCTGACGCCGCTTTAACTGCCTCTCCTATGGTTTCAATATCTACGTGGTTAATAAAGGGGTTATTAATCACAGTCGCCTTCACTCCTTCTTCAGCAAGCTGTTTGCCTGCTTCAATCACACGATTTAATAGCACTCCACTTCCCACCAGTACTATTTCATTACCTTCTTGGAGAACCTGCGCTTTACCCCATTGATAACTTGGATTCTCCACCCAACTAAGTGGATAATTTTCACGACCCACAAAGAAAATATAGCTTTCCCCATCCTTCCCTGCTGAACGATCCGCTTCAAATCGTTTGATCGCCTGATACATGAATTCCTCAGCCTCATCAGGGCAGGAAGGAACAATAACAGTAGTGTGCGGAATTGCACTCACTGCAGCCAAATAGGTCGTGGCCTGATGGCTTGCCCCATCGGCTGCATCTTGAAAACCCACATGGCTAAACATCGCAATGACCGGCCCTTGACTCAATGCGGCCATAGTGAGCGGCAAATTGCCCTTGGTGACGCCGAATTGCCCAAAGGTATCCACAATAGGCACAAAACCCACCTTACTCATTCCTGCGCCCGTACTGACCATGTTGGCCTCAGCAATACCCACCTCGATAAAACGTCCTGCTACGGCCTTCTGAAAGGCTGAAATACCCGTTGAACCTTGCACATCTGAGGATATTGAAAAAACAGGTGCACCTTCCTGAGCGGCACGGATAGCCCCCTTGGCAAGACCTGCCTGCACCTTGCTCTTCTCTATAGCTGGAGTAGAGCTCGGCTCAGCTGAAGCTTTTGCTTCTTCAGCCTGTTTCCAGGCTTCATTGAGTTCTGTAGCCCAGGTCAAAAATTCCTCAGGCACTTCATTGGATCCATAGATTTCATGAATCCAATCAATTATCTTTTCGGCGTTCTTAAGTGGGAACCCATGGCCGCCGGCAGAGTTTTCCTCAGTAGCTGCAATTCCCTTACCCTTGATGGTCTTTACCCAAAGACATACCGGTTTATTGTGATTAGCCTTGGCTTCGGAGATTCCCTTTTCAATAGCCGTATATACCGCCTGCAAATCGTGGCCATCCTCAACCTGAATCACGTTCCAGCCCAAATCATCCATTGCCTCAAAACTGGGCTGCATGGAAAAGCTATCGTGAGTAATACGCCCTGAAAGTTTGGTATCATTATCTGACAAAATCAGAATAAAGGGATTCACGTGCCCTTTGGCAGCCAAGCCGGGAATGGCGGCCACTGATTCCTTGGCCTCCCCTTCCATCATACCTCCATCAGAAATCGTGCAGATCGTTACCCGATCATTCCCGGCAAATTTATCACCTATAGCCAAACCTTGAGACTGGGGGAGCCCTGAACCCAATGGTCCATTACTGATGAGAATTCCTTCCGGGTTAAGATGGCTTTCACCGTGACCAGTAAGTTTACTCTCAATACTCCGAAACCCTCTCAGTGACTCGTAGCTAAGCCCGTCAAATCCGTAATTAGCGCGCAGGGCATATACTCCATTCTCTGTGTGGCCCGCATCATTAATAAAGTTAAAGGCCTCATGCCACTGGCGTCCTTCAGTGGCAAACATGATCCCATGTGTGGCGGCCATGATTTCAGCAAAAGCAGCGGGCCCACCCCAGTGACAGGCTGCACCTCCGACTACAGCATGAACATTCATGAGAGCCACTGCTGCGCGTGTCGCGTTGGGATCAGCCAAAGTAACGGACTGGCCGTCTGCATTATTGACTGTGAGGCTATATTTCGGATCCTGACTTGGCGTATCAGCCAATCGTGAAGGAATGGAAATTGGTTTTAGAGGAGGTGCCTCTACTGAATCAACCGGTGTGTTATCTGCTCCCATAAAAAATTTCTAATTAGTTAAAACGTCGGGGGTGTTGGACTCTAATTTGGGTAAACAAAATTGCGAGCCAAATTTGGTGAAGCCTGCGAAACATAAGAATTTCTGAACAAAGAAAATGGACCCTCCCCCTCATGGGCGGCGAGGAGAAGAGTCCGGGCGGTGGAAACAGTATTACTACCGCTTCCAACGATCTTAAACTATTTTAACATGCAAGGAGACATCCTAGGGTCCGGCAGGGCCCCACGCAAGCATCACTCTGAATCTCCCGCATAATTTGTTGACCTCACATCTCTTATCTCCTATTGCTCTGGCCGAGCCGACATGCACATTTTTGCTCTCACGCTTGAATGTGTTGTCATGCACGCCTACGGTAGTAGCTTACTTGAGGCGTGCTTTTTTTATTCCGCTAAGACCAAACTGCAGTCGTTTTTCTTTAGGTTGGAAAACCAGCCCCCGAACCACTAACCTCCAGCCATGAGCGTTACCCCGCCCATTCATCCCATTGACGCACCCCAAAACGCTGAAAAGATCGCTCCCCCCATTGCCTTCTGGTGCGGGCTCACTGTTCCTGACCATTCCTCAACTAGCGAAGAAATCCCTCATGTAAACAATGCCGAATATGTGCGCTGGATAGATCGCACAGCCGAATTGGCAACCGATGCAGTGGGTTTAACGCGTGAAATGCTTCTGGAATCAAAACGCATGTGGTTTGTAGCGCGCCACGAAATTGATTACCGCGCAGAATCCTTTGAGGGCGATGAGCTCGTTATTGCCACCTGGATCTCAGATTACTCCCGCATCAGGGCAACACGCCGCACATTGATTCACCGTCCCGCTGATGAAAAAATCATCCTTGATGCCTCAACCAGCTGGGCTTACGTAAACCTTGAAACAAGAAAGCTGGCACGAATGGAACAGGATGTGATGGACCGCTTCCCCGTAGCCGATCCCGAAGACAACTCAAAATAAGAGCCTCTACTTCTTCAGCCGACGTTGGGAAAAAAGCCAATTCCATGTTTCAGGATTCTGGTAAGCCTTTTGCCACGCAGCTACATGCCCCGCTTCAGGGTAAGCGGTAAAACGCACCTTTTGGGCTCCTACTCCCTTAAGAAGATCAACCAGCTTTTGGGTTTCCTTAATCGGCACAGAACGATCCCGGCCACCATGAAAAGTCCATAAAGCTAAACCCTTAGCTTTTTTTAACCCATCAGGTTTAAACTCATTTTTTATACCGCTCTTTATGGGAGGCCGATTGGCCGGTAAAGCAAACGGATCCCCTCCCCCGCAAATGGGAATAGCTGCAGCAAAATATTCAGGATAATGAGACACAAAACTCCAGATACCATAGCCTCCCATGCTAAGTCCCGTAACATAAAGACGTTGAGGATCAATATCTCCACGTTGCTTAACCACTTCATCTACTAAAGCCTTTAGAACATTTACCCGCCACCAGCTGTTTTTCGGGCATTGAGGCGAAACAATGACGCACCCAGCCAATGAATCAAACCGGCCAATTAACTTGGGAGGCCCGTGCTTCTTCACCTTTTGCAATTGATCACCGCATTCGCCGTACCCATGAAGAAACAGCAGCAAAGGCCAGCCCTCCTTGGGTTTCATTTTTTTTGAATCAGGCGTCTGGATCAAATAAGCGAGTTTTTGATCCTCAACCTGCTTGGCCATAACTCTACTCTTTTCCGCTGCCATGACCGACTGGCCTATCACCACCGCACATATCAAGAGGAGTTGTTTCATGCCATTGAGGCTAACGATTGGCCCATGTCAGGGCAAGGGGGCATTCA
>CAJWKQ010000129.1 GCA_913041895.1 uncultured Verrucomicrobiales bacterium | reverse complement strand
AACAACACTGTAAAAAAGAGGTCTGTTCAGCTCGAGGAGTTGGGGTAGCTTTGCTGCCCCTTTTTTTGTAGCCCAGTTTACGTTGGACACCTCATCAATTTGGTGGTCTAAAGACACCTTACCGAATTAATATATATACCTCTTTTATATGGGCACACCTCCTCCAGCACCTCAAGGCGACGCAGTTCCTACTAACGTGCCTTCCAATTTGAGTCCTCCGAATGGTTCCAGTGAACCTACAGGCAGGCGAAAGAAAATCGGCATAATTGCCGGAAGTGTTGTGGGTGTTATTTTAATTGTATTAGCCGTCTTATTTTTTCTGCCTAAGGAAGAATTACCTATACAGCCTGCTAAAGAGCCGCTCGAGCCGGACACAGCTTTGGCCGACTATCTAAGAGGTAAAAGGTTAACGTATGTACTTACAGAAGATGTTCTTAAAAATGGTCCTTTTGCTGCAATGCTTGGGCCTTCTTTAACAGCTCAGTTGGCAGGGAAGACCGTTTTTCAGCAATTTGATATAAACGGCACCACAACACAATTTGGTTTGGCAATTCCGAATATGACTCCCGCCGGTTCGCCGAAACCTGGAAGCGAAAGGATGGCGATGGTGGAAAAGGGGAGCTATTCCGTTGACGGTTTGAACCTGAAGATTACAAAAGATGGAGGGAATGATACGGTAGTTTTCACAAAAGCGGAGCCCGTGGCAGGCGATGAGGTTACCATGAAATATCCCAATGGGCAGACAGTAAAGGTTAGTATAGTGAAGGTGGCACCTGCTGGCCCTTTGGAAAATTTAACTATGGGGATGATGGGAAGTTTAGGCTTGGGTGGAGGCCCAGATCTAGGAGGAGATATGGGAGCTCTGGCGGGGCTGCTTTCAGGCAAAGGTGGAGGAACAGTAATGCCTGGAAAACCCAAGCCAAAGCCAGGGTATCAACAGCAATCAGGAGCTGGCGGAGCTCAAGGTAAGCCTGCTAGGCCAGGCAAGCCTTCAGGAGGCGGTGGTCAAATAAAGCAGGGGCAAGGGAAAACTCAGCAATGGACATTTGGTTCTGGTCAAAGGGATTTATCCAAATGGAAAGGAAAGGTGACAAACCAACAAGTATTGTTTCTTTTTGGCAATCCAGATAAAGGTGAACCTTGGGGGCAGGGTGGTGGAGCTTGGACATACAACAAAATGAAGATTAAAGATAAAGCGGGTAAATCCTATAAATCGGTGACCTTTTATATTCAGAATGGAGCAGTGGTGGATGTCAAATTGCCGGCTGCTGGTGGCGCTAAGCCTAAGAACTAAGTTAATAACGAACTAATGAAGAGAATAACTCTATGCCTTACTGCAGTTGTCCTTTTGACAATAGGATGTAATCAAAAGACTCAAGATAATGTTGAAAAAAGCTCCTCCCAAGTAGCGAGTAGTTTGGAGGATATTTCCAAGACCATCCGCACTGTTCAGGAAACGGCCAATGAAGTAAAAAAGTTTTCTGAAGACATGGCGGTTACCGGTGAGCGCGTTAAGGGTTTTAAAGGGGTTGAACTTATTGGGAGCTCTCAATGGGAATACAAGGTGATTTCGATTGAAGATGAGGAAGGGGAATCTCTTCAAGACAGTTTGAATGAACTCGGCAAGCAGGGCTGGGAGCTTTCAGAGCGTTTAGGTAGTAACAGGCAGCCTCGCCTGATCTTCAAGCGCCGAAAAGAGGTAATCAGCGAATAGTTCTGGAGCTCGTTGGTTTTTAATTAGAAGGGTCCCTCCCGGAGTGGAGTTGGATCCATGGTGAAGACGCTGGCATCAAAAGTCTCCTTGAGTAGTTGGGTTTTTAATTCGGAATATTTTTCGATATTCCATAGATTGTTAAACTCATCAGGATCTTTATCTAAATCATACAACTCACCTTGGTCGGTTCCATGATAGACAATCATTTTGTGGCTTTTCGTGCGGTGCATGGTGCCGTAGCTATGTTTATGGCTCCATGCGTTGTAATATTCACTGAAAACGCTGTTTCGATGATTATTAGGATTTGCTTTGCCTGATAAAATTGGAAGGAGTGTTTTGCCTTGTATGAACAGTGGTATGTCAAGGCCTGCGGCATCAAGAAGTGTCGGGGTAATATCGGTAAGTTCGGTCAATCCTTTTACTCTTAAACCGTTTTTGAATTGGCTGGGCCAACTAAAGATTAAAGGAACTCTTACGGCTTCTTCATAAAAATGGGGCCCTTTGAGGTAAATTCCGTGATCACCGAGCATTTCGCCATGGTCACTCATAAAGATCACAATAGTGTTGTCCAATTGTTCGGTCTCATTTAGTGCAGCCACCATCCGGCCAACATTGTAATCAATGAGATCAACCATCGCATAGTAGGCCGCAGTAACCTGCTGCCTATCACGATCGGTCATGGCTGCTACGTGGTAACTATTTGGGTCACTATGGGCGAATTCGCTATCGAGCCGCTGGTAGGTTGTTTTGCTATTTGCCTCGTTTGGTTTGCATTTGGGTATTGGTAAATTTTCAGGGTGATAGTGTGCCAAATAATCGGCAGGTGGATCAAAAGGGTGGTGTGGAGCAAAACAGTTGTAGCTGAAGAACCATGGGCTTCCTTTTTGTTCCTTAATAAAATCTATGGCCATATTGGCGCACCAAGTGGTTTGGCTATATTCAGCAGGGATTCCTTCTTTTATATAGGGTGTTGATTGGCCCTTATAAAGGTTGTCCCAGGTTTGGCCTTGCTGAGTTAACCATTGGGTGTAGGCATTTTCAGGCCAATCGGGTTGCGGGTGATGTGACCAGTGGAAAACTTTATAACCATCATCAATACGTTTTTCGACAATCCCATTGGCGCATGTTGCCAGATGGAGTTTGCCTGCTAAACCGCAGGTGTAACCTGCATCGGCAAGCAAACGGCTGATTAATTTTTCTGTTGATGGAATGGCCTGCCCATTTTGTCGGCAGCGGGTGGTACGCGGATATCGGCCAGTTAGGAAAGATGCGCGGCTTGGAGTGCAAACGGGGCTTTGACAATATGCACTTGTAAAAGCGACTCCTTGGGCAACAAGTGCGTCAATATGAGGCGTGCGAACAAACTTGTTTCCAAGCGCTCCAATGGTGTCAGCACGTTGTTGGTCTGTGCAAATCCAAAGGATGTTTGGTTGATTGGCCACGTGGGTTAATACAATCAACTCGCCATTTATGGCGAGTCTTGCCTTTCATGGAGAGTGGAATTTCCAATGATCGTTTCGGGAGGGCAGACTGGTGCAGATCGATCTGCTCTAGATTGGGCGATAGCTCGGCACATTTTGCATGGTGGATGGTGTCCCGCTGGTCGATTAGCTGAAGATGGCAAGATAGGATCAGCCTACAATCTTAAGGAAACCCCTAAAGCGGAATATTTACAACGGACAGAATGGAATGTTAGAGATTCCGATGGGACAGTAGTTTTCAGTATAGGTGCGGATTTAAGCGGAGGTTCATTGGCAACCATGAAACTGGTTTCTCAACTTGGAAAGCCCGGTATTCACCTATTTAGATCCCTAACTCCAACCGAAAATGCGGCTCAACTTTGTAGGTTTATTAGAAAACACGAAGTCAAAATTCTTAATGTTGCAGGGCCTAGAGCTTCAGGAGAGCCTCAAATTGGCCCGTTTATTCACTCCATTTTCGACGAATTATTTGAAAATTGGGAATAACCCTACTGGCTGTGACTCGACTTAAGAGGGTCTTTTAGCTAGCTTCAGCTAAGCCGATGGAGGAATCGCGCCGTAATTTCATGATACAATGCGCAACGAGGGTAACCCTTTCTGCCGGAGGCGTAGCTTTGCTGGGTTCAGCTGATATCTCGGCTGCGGGTCTGCAGCGGTATCATGTGGTAAGGAAAAATGAAAATCTTACCGTTATTGCAAGACGGCACGGGGTGACGGTGAACAATTTGAAGCTATGGAACGGGTTAGTTTCCGATGTGATCATGCCCGGTCAGAAGCTTTATCTTCGCGCACAACATTCTTCTTTGCCGCTTGCGACCATCAATCGTCCGAAAATCAACACAGCGAAATGGAAAAATATTATTGCGCATCATAGTGCAACTTATAATGGCAATGCCAAAATTTTTGACGCGGCCCATCGCCGACGCGGAATGGAAAACGGACTTGCTTATCATTTTGTGATCTGTAACGGAACGAACGGTTCGGTTGATGGCAAGATTGAAGTGGGTTCACGCTGGTTGCGCCAAATCAAAGGTGGGCATGTAAAAAGTGCGGCATATAATAACAATTCAATTGGCATTTGCTTGGTGGGTAATTTTGAAAAAAAATGGGTTTCTAAAAGCCAACAGGCGTCACTGATTTCTTTGGTTGATTATCTTAAGAACACAATGCTCAAAGGTCGGGCAAAGTTTCTTGTCCATCGCGAGCTGAAAAATGAGCAGACGATATGTCCCGGTAAAAATTTTCCGGCTAAAACTCTGCACAAACTTTTTGGTTAACCCTTAAGCGAATACGCTTAGGTTATGGAGGGTCCATAACCCCTTCATTAAGCGCTCTTCTTCGAATCGGGAGAGGCGCATTTTCTTTGTTGCGAGCTCGAAGTATTGCTGTTCGGAGCCTGCCCATTGCCCATCAATAAGCATCAGATTTATTGAGTGAGCGGCGAGGCACCCGCGTTGACGTATGTCAAGATCAGTAAAGCTATTACCTAATTCCTCCAGGCTCATTTTGCCGCTGATTTCTTTACCAGCTTCTAGGTGTTTCTTTTCTGGGATCAAGCTTTCAATGTATGCCTTTTCGCTGGGCGCGAGTTCTCCATCGGAATGTGCAATGGCAATAAGTCCGGCACAGAATACATTCCAGTCTTCATCGTTAGTGAAAACCCGGTTGGTCTGAAACTGTTTTTCAATTCCGCCAATAACATCACGGCCATCACTTGAATCAATGCGGAGTGCTTTTTTCGCATCTTGCATTAGGGTCCGATCTTTAAGGCGTCCATCCTGAAAGTTCAGATTGGCAATATTGGCAAAGAGGCATGCGCATTGTTCATCTGAAAAAACGTTACCGGCTTCCTCCAATGTTTGTTTCAGATTTTCTGTTTCGGGCTTATCGTGGTTTTCAAGCGCTGATTTTAGATGCTGGGGGATGGGTTGATTATTATTTTTGGAAACAGTCTTAATAATGACTAGAAAAGATCCGAGATTCTCTGTATTTGAGCTACTCATACTGGTTTATTTTTTCTTTTGTAGTAGTTTTTCTGCTAAATCGGCAACTTCTATTCCGCGTAGGTTGACTGCTCGTACAATGCCTTGTCTGTCCACGAGGAGGCTGGCCGGAATGCTACGTACACCAAATTTAACAGCCAGATCATTCTTCCACTTTTTACCGTCGTAATAATGGAGCCAATTCATTTTACGCTCTTTAATAATGTCATTCATTCGCTCTTCATTATCATCTAAACTTACACCAAATACTACAAAGTCTTTTTTCGAAAGCTTAGCATGAGCTGCCTTAATGCTAGGGAGTTCTGCGACACACGGCCCACACCAGGTTGCCCAGAAATCTATAAGGACCACTTTGCCTTTCAGGGACTTCGGGCTGATTATTTTGCCTGTTGTATGATCCTTAACCTCGAAGTTTTGAAGAGGTTTTCCGACTAATCGAATTTTATCAAAATGACTTTTAATCCGAGGCAAGAGGCGTTCATTGCCCTTAAAAATCATTTCAGCCTCTACTGCATCCATAAATGCCAAAGCCTTTTTTTGTAGGCCTACACGTGAGTAGGTGTAGGCGAGTTCTCTCGCATATATTTCAGGGCGATCTGGGTAATCCTTTTGCAGTGATTCCAGACGAGGCAGAGCCTTGGCAGGCTGTCCGCTGAAAAGATAGGCTGCGGCCTCACGAATTCTCGCAATACGGCTGAACTTGGTTTTTGGGAATTCCTTCAGTAGAGCTGCGTATGCGGGAGGTGCTTCTTTGTATCGATGTAAGCTCCATATCGAGTAGGCGCGCAAATAAAGTGCTTTTTCGCGTTCGGGTGCTTTTGGATATTTTTTGAGGAAAGTTTCAATTTTTTTGATATTCGCATCATTGTATTTGGCAAACATCAGGGTGCTGAGTTCCCGCACCTGAAGTTCTTTGGCTAATTTGTGATAGTCTTCTTTTGCGTTTTGCCCCTTGAGACTCAGCGAAAAAAATAGGGAGAAAATCAGGGCTGCCTGGCCTAAAGAACTCATCGTTCGACTCTAACAACTGGATTCTTTTGCGGCAATCATCCATATTCACTTCTCTCAGTACGGCAAGAATCCATCTGAATCATGAAATTTTTCGCATATCAGCTTAACACACTCAGAAGTAGTCTGATTGCGGTTGTCTTGGCTTTTGCTGTGTCTGGCTGGGGTGCTGAAGGAATCCTTCAATGGAAGTCTCTGCCTGATTTGCCCGATTCCATTGGTGTGGCAGGTCCGTTTGTAGGCGTGGACAATGACGCGCTCATTGTTGCCGGTGGGGCAAATTTCCCCGTGCCCGAAGGAGAGGATTTGTGGGAGGTGCCCAAGGTTTGGCACCAGAAAATATGGGTGCTTGCTCGTAAGGGCAAAGAGTATGAATGGAAGAGTGTGGCTCCTATTAATAAACCTATTGGGTATGGTATGTGCGTTTCCACGAAGGACGGGGTGGTGTGTCTTGGGGGAAATAATGGTGAAAAAATATACGATGATGTCTTTCGTTTAGAATGGGATGGAAAGGCGATCAAACAGTCCAAACTACCTTCTTTACCTAAGCCTTGTGCGAACGGCGCGGCAGCTTTGATTGGTGAGATGATTTATGTGGCTGGTGGGCACGGACGCGGGGGCTTAGCCTCAGCGATGAATAATTTATGGCGGCTTGATTTATCTAGATCTGATGCAAAGTGGGAGCAGTTGGCCGGTTTTCCAGGTAAAGCGCGCGCCTATAACCAGCTTGCAGCTCAGCACAATGGCCGCGAGGTGTGTCTATACCTTATAGGGGGACGTTATCAGAAGGAGGGTGTCTCGGGAGATGCCGGGATTGTTGCCTTGGCCGACGTGTATGAGTTTAGTCCATCAAGATATGCTTCTGGTAAAAAGAAGGCATGGCGAGAACGTAAATCTGCGCCCAAACCAATTATGGCCGGCACAGCAATTGAGGTGGGGCAGTCACACGTGTTTGTTATGGGAGGAGCTGATGGCGAGCTTATGAAACGTATTGTGGCTGAGCCCGATTTTATTAAAGAGCACCCAGGTTTTCCAAAGCGTGCATGGGCTTACCATACGATTACTGATACTTGGGTGGAGGCTGGTGAATTGCCGGCAAATCATGTGACTACGCCTGCAGTGAAGTGGGGTGAGAATATTATTATAGCCTCAGGAGAAATAAAACCACGGGTTCGGACCGTGAAGGTGTGGCGTTATTTAATCTCCAAAAAGAAATCTTCTTTCGGTCCAGTTAATTTTACCGTGTTGATTTTGTACCTGTTGGCCATGGTGGGGGTCGGGGTATGGTTCATGCGCAAAAACAAAAGTACCGACGACTATTTTCGTGGAGGTCAAAGCATCCCCTGGTGGGCGGCGGCCTGTTCAATTTATGCGACAATGCTCAGTTCGTTGACCTACGTTGGGGTTCCTGCCTTGGTTTATTCCACCGATTGGCTGTTATACGTCGGAATATTAATGATTCCTGTAGTGGCTCCTCTGGCAATTTATGGGGCACTGCCTTTTTTTCGCCGCATTGATGCGACCAGTGCCTATGAATATCTTGAAAAACGTTTTGATCGTTCGGTCCGCCTTTTTGGGAGTGGACTTTTCACTCTATTTCATATTTCCCGAATGGGGATAGTTATGGCACTTACAGCGCTCGCCCTTTCAGCCATAACACCGTTGGCTCCACAGCAGAGTGTATTGATCATGGGTATTTTGTGTCTCATATATTGTACATTGGGAGGTGTTGAGGCGGTTATCTGGACAGACACAATCCAGACGATTGTGTTACTCGGTGGGGCAATTGTTTGTCTGTGTTTTTTAGTGAGTGGGGTAGAGGGCGGCTTTGGCGAGATACTGGATTTAGCCAAGGCCAATGACAAAATGAAACTGGTGAGTCTGGACTTTGGGCCAGCCAGTTTCACGACATTGGCCTTGTGGGTTGTTATTCTTGGTGGCCTTGGCCAGAATTTATCCAGTTATACTTCAGATCAGGCCGTGGTGCAGCGCTACCTGACCACTAAGGATTCTCAGTCAGCGGCCCGGTCCATTTGGGGCAATGGGATTATGGCTGCTGTTGGTGCGTTGTTGTTTTTTTTGATCGGGACAGGGTTGTATGCTTACTATCACGGTCATCCGAGCCAGATTGATCCTACCATTCAAAACGATCAGATATTTCCGGCCTTTATCGCTTCAGAAATCCCAGTGGGCTTGGCAGGGTTAATTGTAGCCGGCATCTTTGCTGCTGCTCAATCAACGGTGTCGACCAGCATGAATTCGACTTCCACCGCAGTAGTCACCGATTTTCTACGCCCCTTTAATTGTTGCAATTCTGAGGGGGGCTACCTCAAGGCTGCACGTATCATTACTTTCGTAATGGGAGTGCTTGGCACCTTGGCAGGGTTCCTCTTTGTCTATCCGGAAATCCGTTCTCTAATGAGCGAGTACTTTAAGGTGATTGGTATGTTTATGGGAGCTTTGGGGGGGTTGTTTTTATTGGGAATTACCACGACCAGAGCCAATGCCACGGGAGCCTTTATCGGATTATTTGCGGGGGTAGGGGTGATGATCTGGATTTGGCAAAAAACTGATACCAATGGGTTTCTCTATTCGACAATTGGTCTATTGAGCTGCCTTATCGTTGGGTATGCGGTGAGTGTGTTTATGCCGGGTTCGTCAAAGAATCTGGATAATCTCACATTACATACACAGTCAAAAGAGAAGGATGCGGTAATTTAATGGGCCGACGTACAGATTTTGAAAGGGATGGGTTTGTGGTCCGGTCTTCATTCTATAGTGTAGATGAATTGTTTTCTGTTGAGTATGCCTTGGGACGTTTTATTGCCGATCGAGTTCCATCACTAATGCCTGAGCATGTGTTTTATGAGGACAAAAGTAATCTCTCTACGCTCAAACAGATTCAGAAACTTC
>CAJWKQ010000128.1 GCA_913041895.1 uncultured Verrucomicrobiales bacterium | reverse complement strand
ATCTGGATGTTGTTAAAAGACAAATTGCATTTGGGGCAGATCTCAATCAACGCACTACTGATGGCCAAAATAATACTCCTCTCATTTTGGCAGTCACCTTTGGGCATGAAAAAGTAGCCAGCGAGCTTATTGGTGCCTACGCGGATGTTAATCTCCATAAAATCGATGGATCAACCGCGCTTCATTTAGCCGCTATTATGGGATATCCGACTATTGTTGAAATGCTTTTAAAGAATGGAGCAGATGAAAATATCAAAAACCTTGGTAATGCGACCGCTCTGGATGGAGTTTCGATTTTGTGGGATGATGCGCAGGATATATATGCGGGCATAGAATCGGCCTTGGCGCCCTATGGATTAAAGATAGATTACGAAAGAATTAGGGCCGCTCGACCAACCTGCTATAAAATACTGGATACTTTTGGTGGGCAGAAGGCTCCGAAGTCTGCAGCGCACCCTCCAATAACCGATATATATGGAGCTGTTTTCTATGAGGATTTGAAAGCGACTGAGAAGTTTATTGACGAAGGGGTCGACTTAAATGTTCCTGAGCCAAAAGACGGAAACACTCCTCTGCATTTGGCAACCCTCGTCTGCAATATTGAAATTGTGAAGGCACTGATTGAAGCTGGAGCAAATGTGAATGCGAAGAACAAAAAAGGCGAAACTCCGCTGGTGACTGTGACCCTGAAATGGGGAACCATGAGTTTTGTTTATGGACTGCTCGACGGAGCGGATAATAAAAAATTTGACTTAGATCGAATTAAGAAGGATCGCGTAAAAATTGCCGAGATTCTGAGCGCTGCCGGTGCTAAATAATTTTTCCAGTGGGCAACCCTTCTGACATTGAACCGGAAAATTTGCCGCCGATTATTGAATCAGAAACTCTTCCTCCGATCCTAGAAAAGAAGCGCTACCATGATCTGGATGCGTTGAGGGCGTGTGCGATGCTGCTGGGGATTGTTTTGCACGCAATCCTCGCCTTCGGTCAGCCAGGATGGCCGGGCTACGCACCTCAAAACGACGCTCATTGGATGGTGCCTGCAGTTGTGTCTGAGGCGGCTAATGCTGTCGGCACCGAAGCGCCTGAGAAATTCAGCCCTTATAAGCTCTGTTTCACCGCCATTCATGGTTTCCGAATGCAGCTTTTCTTTTTAGTGAGTGGGTTCTTTACGGTAATGCTCTGGCGTAACCGAGGAATGAAGGAACTCCTGATACATAGGGCCAAACGGATACTGCTGCCCTTGGCTATTTTTACTCCCATTGCCTGGATCACTATGTTGGCTGGGCTGGGGATTGGTGCTCTTGGAGCAAAAGTTTTTTTCGATGGCAAAGGTGATATTCGAGCTGCGGCTGAAAGGTCGGTTAATTCAATTACAGATGCGGTTATGGTGGGTGATTTGGATGCTGTGAAAGGGCATTTGAAAAGAGGGGCTAATATCGAGCAAACGAATGAAAAAGGAGAAACGCTCCTACATATCGCCGCCTTTTTTGCTCATCCGGAAGTTGTCCAATTTTTGCTGGATAAAGGTGTGAATCCTGCAATCAAGGGCAAGAAGGGCCAAACTGCGCTTAATTACGTGGAAGGTTTCTGGAACAGGAAACTCGAGGGGATTTACAAATCTATTGGTGGGTCGGTTGGATTGGATTTGGACTTGGATCGAATCAAAAGGGATCGGCCTAAATGTGCGGAGATTCTCAGAAAACAAGGAACTTCAGGTTTACATGGGACCCCTATTGTAGAGGTCTCGGAACCTGAAGGACCGCTAAAGAAATTTAAATACCGAGTATATTACCAGCAGTTTAATACTTTGCCTGATTTCGATAAGCTCACCCCTGAATTCAGCGGGAAGTCAGAGAAAGGCATTATCGACCTCGGTCTGGCAAAGAGGAAAGACAAGTTTGGAATGGTTTTTGAGGGGGAACTGGAGATCAAGGAGGCTGGAGACTTTAAATTCCGCTTAGGCTCTGATGATGGATCACGCCTGATAATCAATGGTAAGGAGCTTATTGATAATGATGGCACACACGGTATGGAGTATAAGGAAGGGTCGGTGAATCTGGAGTCAGGGATGGCTAAAATTCGTGTGGACTATTTTGATTGGGGCGGTGGACAAGGATTATCGCTGAGTGTTTCCGGACCCGGTGTGAATGGAATAAAACTTTCCAGAGATATTCGAGACTCCGATGGAGGGGATTGGGACGAATGGGATAAGGGTGATTTCAACCAAATGGTGATCAAGCAACTACCGGGGTGGTTACAGGCAGTGCTGGGTATTGGGATGGTGGCAGCCATGGCACCGATGTTTAATCACCTTTGGTTTTTGTATTATCTAATGTGGTTGGTTCTTGGTTTTGCACTGGTGGTTTGGGTGGCGAAAAAGTTTAAGCTTAGTGCATTGCCTGAATGGATTGCGACATCTTCATTGCGTTGGTTGTGGTTGGTGCCACTTACATTGGTGCCACAGTTCTTTATGGGTCAGTCCTTCGGCCCGGATACAGCGGGAGGTATTTTGCCGTGGCCGCCGGTACTCCTTTATTATGGGATATTTTTTGGAGTTGGGGTTCTTTGTTATGGGAATGATGAATTTGAACAGAAAGTAGGTAAGCTTTGGCCTCTTTCGTTTCTCTTGGCTATTCCTTTTTTGATTCTTGGGGTCTGTTTTATGGAGGTACGCAATGCAGCTGCAGCGGGGGATTTTAAATCTAATGCATCCCAAATATGGTATGATCATTTTTGGGTTAGTGTGTGTGCGGCTATATACGTATGGCTGATGATATTTGGATTTATTGGATTCTTTAGAGCTTTCTTTTCCAGCCAAAGCAGACTGGCTCGTTATATTTCCGACTCATCCTATTGGTTGTATCTGGCTCATTTAGCTCCGCTGATGTGCCTCCAAGTGATGTTTGCAAAGTTGGAAGTTCCCGGGTTGCTTAAGTTCATTGCCTATTGTGTTTCCACAACGGTCGTTTTACTGGTGATGTATGAATTTTTGATACGCTATACCTTTGTAGGGACATTACTGAATGGTAAACGGACTCGCGAATCTGCAACCGCCTAGATATCCTTTACGTTTCATTGTGCTGACCGAGCCAATGCGTTAATTTGGAGCTTCTTTTCACGCTTTGGATAAGACACGTTATCACGATCTGGATGCGTTGCGTTCCTGCGCAATGTTGTTGGGAATTGTAATTCACGGGCTTCTATCTTTTATGCCAATTCCTTTGCCGATGGTGCCCCAAGATATCAACCAAAACCCCGAAATTTACGGATATATTTTTAATTTTATCCATGGGTTTCGAATGCAGCTCTTTTTCCTGATTAGCGGGTTCTTCACAGCCATGCTATGGCGCAAACAAGGCCTTCGAAATCTTCTCAAGCACCGCGCCAAACGTATTCTTTTTCCACTAATCATTTTCGCGCCGATTACCTGTATACTCATGATTGCTGTGATGCTGAGCTATGCGGAATTCCCCGTCAGTGGAGCAGCGGCGGACAAGTTCTCGGGCCTTGCGAGCCACCCGCTCGGATTGTTGGTTATCGGAATAATGGCTCCCGTAACCGGTCATTTGTGGTTTTTGTATTATTTAGTTTGGTTAATACTCGGCTTTGCAGTCGTCGTAAAACTGATAGAGAAATTCCAAATTAGGTCCATTTCTGCAACAACTATACGTGAGCCTTGGCTTTGGTTGATTCCTATTACCCTGTTTCCGCAGTTACTAAATGGCCTTGGGGGAATGGGAATGGGTGTGGATGTTATAGGCCCGGATACTTTTGGCGGACTAATCCCATGGCCGCCTCAGCTTATTTACTACGCCATTTTTTTTGGCTTCGGTGCCATATGCTTTGGCCGGGAGGAATTTGACCAGTCAATGGGGCTGCGATGGCAAGCTTGTTTCATTTTGTCCATTCCAGCATTGCTGCTGGCTATGTACTGGATTGTATTGCGCAATGCGGCTTTCAAGACGGGGTGGAATGGCAATCAGTCGGAAATTATTTGGTATCATTTCCTAACCAACCTGTGCCAGGTGTTTTATGTTTGGTTGATGGTTTTCGGTTTTATCGGGTTTTTCAGGGAGTTCTTTTCCAACGAAAACAAAATGGTGCGTTACATCTCTGATGCTTCCTACTGGATTTATATTATGCATATGCCGCTGATAGTGATCCTTCAATTTTGGGTAAGTAAATGGCCTTATCCAAGTATGGTGAAATTTCTCTTTATCTGTATTTTGACTGTAGGAGTTCTTCTGGTGATCTATGAATATGCCATTCGCTACACTTGGGTTGGAACTATGCTCAACGGAAAGCGTGCCCGGGAACTTTCTGAAGCCTAGTTTACTTGATTCCCAACTCTTCAAACGGCAACCTCTTGCTCATGCATCGATGTCTTTTAAGCACTGTGCTTTTGCCATTTATTATTCTGGCTACAGATAAAAAGAAACCTGAGCCCGGGCCCCTACTTTCGTTGGAGCGGATTTATGAAAAAAACGAATTTAGCTCCAAGGGATATTCGGTGAAATGGCTGAATCTAGGTCAGGGTTATGTGCGCACGGAAAAATCGAAAGAAACCAAGGATGCACAGGATATTGTTCAGTACGATCCGGCCACCGGGAGAAAGAACATTTTGGTAGCAGCCGCAACTCTGATTCCAAAGGGTAAAAAGAAGCCCTTGAGATTGAGCGGTTACACTTTTACCGAGGATCTCTCCAAGGTTCTTGTCTTTACCAATACCAGGCGTGTGTGGCGCCGGAATACACGAGGGGACTATTGGGTGCTCAATCGCGATAACGGTCAATTGAAGAAGCTGGGGGAAAAAGCTAAGGAGTCCACCTTGATGTTTGCCAAGTTTTCTCCGGTAGATAGTAATCACGTGGCTTACGTGCGTGAAAAAAATATCTATATAGAGGATTTAGAATCAGGCCAGATACGTGCTTTAACCAAACGGGCGAGTGATACGGTCATTAATGGGACCTTTGACTGGGTTTACGAGGAGGAGTTGGGGTTGCGAGATGGTTTTCGGTGGAGCCCGGACGGTAAGGCAATTGCCTACTGGCAGCTTGATGAGGAAGGTGTTCCAGAAATGAACATGCTCAATAATGTGTCAGGTTATTATCCCAAGCTTATTACTTTTCGTTACCCTAAAACCGGAGAAACCAACGCGATATGTCGCGTGGGGGTAGTGCAATTGGAGGAGGGCACGACGACTTGGATGAAAGTGCCCGGAGATCCTCGTGACCACTATCTTGCTCGCATGGAATGGGCTGAGAATTCCGATGAGCTTCTAGTGCAACAATTGAACCGGTTGCAGAACCAGAACAAGGTAATGCTCGCTGACGTGAGCAGTGGCGAAGTGAAGACGGTTTACACTGATAAAGATAAGGCATGGATCGAAGTCAGGTTCGGTTTTACCCAGTGGATTGAGAAAGGGAAACAGTTTACATACGTGAGCGAGCGCGAAGGCTGGCGTCAGTTTTATCTCGTCTCGCGTGAAGACAGGAAAGTCCGTAAGGTTACTGAAGGTAAATACGATATCATCCGCGTGCTCAAATTGGATGAAGTCTCCAAACTCCTGTACTTTATTGCTTCGCCTAATAACGCTACTGAGCGCTATCTTTATCAAATTGGATTGGACGGGAAAGGGCTGAAACGACTTACGCCGTTAGGTCAGAACGGTTCGCACAGTTACAGTATCTCTCCGGATGCAAAGTGGGCCTTGCATACTTTTTCTAATATAGATTCGCCTCCGGTAACTAATTTGATTGAACTGCCTTCACATAAGACGGTTCGGGTTATGGAGGAAAATCAGGCTCTTCGGAAAAAGTTGTCAAAATTGAAACGCCCTCAAACAGAGTTCTTCCGCATTAAAATTGCAAAGGATTTGGAAGTGGATGCATATGCTGTTTTGCCGCCGGATTTGGATTCCAAGAAAAAATATCCGCTGCTTGTCTATGTTTATGGAGAGCCCGCAGGTCAGACGACAGTCAATGGTTGGCGCGGTTCAGGAGGTCTCTGGCACTGGATGCTGGCGCAACAGGGTTATGTAGTCATGAGTATCGATAACCGCGGAACAACGGCTCCTCGTGGCAACGCTTGGCGTAAGAGTATATACCGGCAAGTGGGTATTCTGGCATCGGAGGATCAGGCTGCGGCTGTAAAACAGGTGCTCAAGGATCGACCGTATCTGGATGCCGAGCGAGTGGGCGTTTGGGGCTGGAGTGGAGGAGGTTCCATGACACTCAATGCCCTTTTCCGATATCCTGATCTTTACCGGATGGGGATTTCCATCGCTCCAGTCCCAAACCAGCGCCTCTACGATACGATATATCAGGAACGGTATATGGGCATCCCCAAGGATAATGAAGAAGGGTATAAGAAAGGTTCGCCGATTACATTTGCCAAGAATTTAAAAGGGAAACTGCTGCTCGTTCACGGGACTACCGATGATAATGTGCACTATCAAGGAATGGCTAAGTTGATCGATGAATTGGTGGCCAATAAAAAACAATTTGAAATGTTAGCCTACCCGAACCGGTCTCATTCTGTTCGCGAAGGGCGCAATACCACCATACATTTACGCACTGCGATGACGGACTTTTTAAGGCGTGCGTTGCCGGTGGGCCCTTAATAGTCGTTGAAATTTAACTGGAGCTAGCTCCGGTTGTTCCAGCCATTTTCCATAAAACACCTTGTCCTTATAGCGAGCTACATCCCGGTCAGCTTCAGCCTGCCAAATACGTGAAGTTTGTTGGGTGTTATAATATCTCGGTTTGGGATTTGCGTAATACGCTCCGTGAATGGATTTGAGTGCTGAACTTTTATTCGCGGTAGAAATACGACCGTTGCGCGCTATTGCTTTATGAAGTGTGTTTAAGGTCGGTCTATCAAAATGAAAAAAAGCAATCCGGGATGGGGTGCAAGAATATCCGAGCTCGCTGGGGGAGGGCTCTAATCGGGATGATCTTGGGGAATAATGTTCAAGTTCTTCCATGACCTGAACGGCTTTATATTTGCCATCATCTATTCCATTATTCGTAAAACGAGTGACTTTGCGCGGTTGTCGGTAGGGAAAGTGGTGGATATAAAGTTTATTGTGATACTTGAGAATGAGTCCGAGTCCATTCGGATGACCGGTTGAATTACTTATTGTTGGTACATAAATTTCCGCTCCATCAAGTGTTGTGCCATCTTTGAATTTGAGTTTTAGCTTTTGAGCAGATTGTGAGGGGATGCTTAGGACAAAAGCTGCAACCAAGAGCAAGGTCCATCTCATGTTTCAACTTAACATAGGTTGAGTAATTTCGCAATTAACCGACAGGTAATTTATCTAGACAATTATCATCTGATTGTTACGTTCGCAGCTTACTCCGTTCTTATATGAAAAAAATCATTTTTACCGCTGCAGCTCTGTTGGCAGCTACTCTTTCAGCCAAGGATAAACGTCCAAACATTTTATTTGTTTTTAGTGATGATCATGCGCCGCATGCAATTGGTGCCTACAATGGATGGCTTAAGTCAGTAAATCCTACTCCAGAAATCGACAAGCTGGCAAAGAATGGCATGCTCTTTGAGAAGAGCTTTTGTTCCAATTCCATCTGTGGTCCCAGCCGTGCTGTGATTATGAGTGGTAAACATAGCCATAAGAATGGGTTCATGAATAACGGCAATTCCTTTGACTGGAACCAACAGATTTTCCCAAAGCTTTTGCAAAAGGTCGGTTATCAGACCGCGATTTATGGAAAGAGCCATTTAAAAGGCCAACCGCAAGGCTTTGATGACTGGAAGGTTTTGCCGGGTCAGGGTGATTACTATAACCCGGATCTTTTAACCCCGAAGGGCAAAGTGCGAATTAAGGGGCATTGTACAGATATCGTGACTGATTTGGCCGTTGAGTGGTTGAAAGAGAGTCGTGATGGATCAAAGCCTTTCATGTTGATGGTTCAACATAAGGCTCCACACCGCACATGGATGCCGGCCTTGCGCCATCTAAAGCTCTATGACGATATTGATATTCCTGAGCCTGAGACACTGTTTGATAACTATAAGGATAATGCTCATCCAGCACGTCATCAGGAGATGGAGATCGATCGGCATATGGACCCGAACTACGATCTTTTTGTGGATCTCACTGCTGAATTTTCCGGGACTCCAATTCAAAAACGTCAGGACAGGTCGGCGCGAAGAAATATGGAGAAGATGACGGAGTCACAGATGAAGGCTTGGCGTGCTCACTATGGTCCGCGCGACGAGGCCTTTCACAAGGCCAATCTTAAGGGCAAGGAATTGGTGCGGTGGAAATTTCAACGGTATGCCAAGAACTACCTGCGTTGCGTTAGGGGAGTGGATGAAAGTCTGGGTCGATTACGTGCAACACTCAAAGAGTTAAAGCTCGATGACAATACAGTGGTAATCTACAGCTCTGATCAAGGTTTCTACATTGGTGACCACGGTTGGTATGATAAACGCTGGATGTACGAGGAGTCCTTGAAGATGCCTTTCATCGTTAGCTGGCCGGGTGTTACCAAGCCAGGTTCGCGCGATACACATATGATTCAGAATATTGATTATGCGGAGACCTTTTTGGAAATTGCCGGCGCTAAAATCCCCGGCGATATGCAAGGGCAATCACTGGTGCCTTTGCTCAAGGGACAGTCTCCCAAGGATTGGCGTACTAGCATCTATTATCACTACTACGAGTATCCCAGTTTCCACATGGTGCCTCGTCATTATGGTATCCGTACCGAGCGTTATAAGTTGATGCACTTTTATCGTTTCGGAAACGAGTGGGAAATGTATGACCTCAAGAAGGATCCCGATGAATTGACAAATATTTATGGGAGGAAAGGAAAGACCAAGCTTGCGGATGATTTGAAAAAACAGCTTTACGCCCTGCAGAGGCATTACGGGGATGAAAGCGACTTTTCTGAAATGCCGCAGGCGTGGAAGGATAAGAATCGTCCGGGAACCGCCAAAAAATAATTCTAGAAATCGTTCACCACATTCTCCAGTGGCTTACCCTGGACTGCCTGCTTGGCAATGCGTGCAGAGGTAGTGCGCATCTCAATCATCCCTTCCTGGCTGCAAAAGGCTGCATGACAGGTGGCAATCAGGTTGGGTGTGCGGGCTTCAGTTTTTGTTTTTAAGGGCTCATCTTCAATGACGTCCAATCCCGC
>CAJWKQ010000127.1 GCA_913041895.1 uncultured Verrucomicrobiales bacterium | reverse complement strand
GCCTGATCATTTTATGTGTCACTTTCCCCATTCTCACCGTAGTTCCTACTTCACTGCTTTTCGTCAGGGTGATTGGAAATTGATCTACCGTTACAAGGGAAAAGCCAAATACGAGTTGTACAATTTGGGGAAAGATCCATTTGAAACTAGTAACTTGGCCGAGAGTGAACCCAATAAACTGAAGACAATGACTGAGGCAATGGCTGCTCGCCTCGAAAAGGAAGGCGCGCTATATCCTTCTGAGGGCGGCAAGGAACTTAAACCCCTCATCCCCTAATTTTATCTATGAACTCTTTCACTGATCGACGGCATTTCTTGCGTGGAACAGGTGCACTGATTGCATTGCCGGCTTTGGCATCGCTTTACTCGTAATACCGAGAAACTAAAATGAAGACCATTCTTCTCATTCCTTCTTTGTTTTTCCTGTTGCTAATTGCAATAGCGACCAGCCTACAGGCCGCCAAGCAACCCAACATTCTTTTTATCATCACCGACCAGCATCATGCTAGGATGTTGTCGAGTGCCGGTAATCCCTACCTGAAAACCCGGGCACTCGATTCCATGGCCAAATCGGGAATCCGATTCAGTAACGCCTATGTTACCAACCCGGTCTGCGTACCCAGCCGCATCTCGATGGCAACCGGTATGATGGCGGGACGATTTGGTGTCTTCAATAATGGCATGAAGGCGACTATCCCGAAGAAGGTCAGCGACAACTCACTTGGCAAACTGATCAAGTCGGGTGGCTACGATACCTTCTACGGAGGCAAGGTTCACATGGCGCCGGTTCTCTCTCCCCTCAAGGCGGGCTACGATGAATATTGCAAGGATCAGCGCGACAAATTGCCGGATGCCTGCATTGAATTCATGACTCGCAAGCGTGATAAGCCTTTTTTTGCCGTGGCTTCATTCATCAATCCGCATGACATCTGTTTTGCCTACAACGCCCGGCAACCGAACCGGAAGGGAAAGCCCCTGGTGGATAAGCTATATAAGGAAGCCCAGGCCCTGCCCGCAGACAAGTTGCCTCCACTGCCGAAGAATAGCGCGATCCCGGAACGGGAACCAGAAACCATCGAGGCAACCATGAAGGTAACCGCCGTCACGCCTGCCAAGTTGATCCGCAAGGATTACAACGAACGCGATTGGCGCAATTACCGCTGGATCTATTGCCGGCTCACCGAGCGGGTTGATGCTCAGATCGGTAGCCTGTTGGATGCCGTAAAAAAGAATGATCTGGAGAAAAACACTCTGGTGATCTTTACCAGCGATCACGGAGACATGGACGGCAGCCACCGTCTGGCCTCCAAGAATGTTTTTTACGAGAACTCCGTGGGCGTGCCCTTTATTATGCAGTACAAGGGGATTATTCCTCCCGGCCAAGTGGATGAAAAGAGTCTCGTTTCTAACGGTCTGGACGTGTTGCCTACGCTCTGTGATTACGCGGGGGTAAAGGCTCCCGGTTATCTCCTTGGCCGCTCCCTTCGTTCCGTAGCCGAGAAACAAGGGGACAATGCCAGGCGTCCCTATGTGGTGGCCGAGAATAATACCGGCCGCATGATCCGCTCTGATCACTACAAATATTGTGTGTATACAAGCGGCAAGATTCGCGAATCCTTGGTCGATCTTCGGACTGATCCTGGCGAAATGAAGAACCTCGCAGGCAAGGCAGGTTTCGAAAAACACCTCAACCGCCACCGTGAATTCCTGAAGCAATGGATCAAGGAATCCAGTGATGTTACAGCCAAAAGTTTCGCTATCGAACCCAATTGATTGTCATCCTGACCAGATTCTATCATAGTCAGCAGGCACCCCTTTTCCTGTAATAGAGAAGAAACCCAGATGGAAAATTTCATCTCATCAAGACGTGACTTTTTAAGTGCCACCGCTGCGGTGGCAACTTCGATCATCCTGCCCCGGCAGGCCATGGCCGCTCTGGCGAAAATTAAAGAGCCCATTAAGCTCGGCATGATTGCCGACTTGCATCAGGACGTGATGCATGATGGGCCGGCGCGCCTGAAGGTTTTTCTCGATGCCATGAAGCAGGAAAAACCCGACGCGCTTGTTCAGCTAGGTGATTTCGCTTATCCGACAAAGAAAAACGATGTGGTAACCAAGGCCTTTGAAAAGGCGCACCCCAGAACTCTGCATGTTCTGGGAAACCACGAGATTGATGGGGGACACTCCTTTGATGCGGTCGCGAAGCTTTGGGGGATGAAGGGACGTTATTATACCGAAAACGTTAACGGACTGAACCTGATTGTTCTCGATGGAAACGAGAAACCGAAGAACCATAAGAGCGGTTATCCCGCGCACATTGGAGAGCAACAGCTTGAGTGGCTCGCGAAACAGCTTAAAACCCTCAAGGGCCCGATCCTCGTTATTTCTCATCAACCCTTGGCGGGTCCATACAGCATCGACAACGCTGGAGAGGTGCAGGCGCTGCTGAACTCTGCAGCCGACAAGGTTCTGTTGGCTGTTAACGGGCACACTCATATTGATCATGTTGCCCGTGTGGGTAAAATCTCTTATCTACACGTCAACTCGGCCTCCTATAAATGGGTTGGCGGCTCCTACCGCAACAAGAGCTACCCGGCTGAGATACATTCCAAGTTCCGCTGGGTTGAGTACACTTGTCCTTATCAAGACAGCCTCTTTACCACTCTTACCATTGATCCGGCCAATGGACGCATCGACGTTAAGGGCCGTGAGAGTCAGTGGGTCGGTAAATCCCCTTCACAGCTTGGGATTCCAGCGAAGCCTAATCAAACCGACGGCAAGGAGATTTGCCCGAAAATCCGTAGCCGGCAGCTTGGTCCTACTGATAAGTAACTGTAGGTAAAAACATCCAAAAAATTTAAATGAAAAAATTTATCATCACCTTTTGTTTTCTGTTGGCTTGCTCTGTGCAGGCCGCCAAGAAGCCTAATATCGTTTTCTTTTTTGCTGACGATCAAACTTCTAGTTCCCTTGGTTGTTACGGTCATCCTTTAGCTAAGACGCCTAACATTGACCAACTGGCTGTCAGGGGCACAAGATTTTCCAATTCTTATGTTAGTCAGGCTATTTGTTGGGTGAGTCGTACAACTATCCTCACCGGACTTACCGGACGTAGTTATGGAACGCCGGGGAGGCATGATGCCGCTCGACCTGATGCGGTTAAGGAGCTCTATGTGGATCTCCTTCGTAAAGCTGGTTACCGAACTGGTTTTGCCGGCAAATGGCACGCCAAGATGCCTAAGGGATGGAATCCTGCCGATCATTTTGATGTTTTTCAAAGGATCGGTCGCAACCCTTTTTATAAAAAACAACCCGATGGTTCGTTGCGCCATGAGACTGAATTGATTGTTGATCGTGGTATTGAGTTCCTTGAGAACCAACCCAAAGATCAACCCTTTGCTCTTAACATGTGGTTTAATGCCTGCCATGCGGAGGATGGGGATCGTCGGCCTGGTATTGGGCACTTCCCATGGCCTCGAGCAGTCGACGGATTGTATGAAGAGAATGAGATTGCGCCACCTCGATTAAATGATCCCAAGATTTTTGAGAACCAACCTTATTTCCTTAAGACCACCATTAACCGTGAACGTTTCTTTTGGCGTTGGAATACTGAAACCAAGTATCGAACCAATATGCGGGCTTACCTGCGTATGGTTAGTGGAATCGATAACGCCATCGGGCGTTTTATCAAGGCTCTTGACGCGAAGGGTTTGGCGGATAATACCATAATCGTTTATACCGCCGACAATGGATATCACTTGGGTAATCGTGGGTTTGCCGGTAAGTGGTCGCATTATGAGGAGTCCTTGAGGGTTCCTCTGGTTATCTTTGATCCACGCGCACCCAAATCTGCTCGCGGTCAGGTGGTCGACTATTCGGCTCTTAACCTTGATCTTCCTTCCACCTTTCTTGATTGGGCTGGGGTTTCCGTGCCGGAGCGTTATCAGGGTCGTAGCCTTAAGTCTATTGTCTCCACTGGTAAGGTTGATAATTGGCGTAAGCAAACTTTTCACGAGCACTTCGCAGTGCGTTCGCGCATTCCAGCTTTTGAAGGGTTGCGAACCGACCGCTACAAGTACGTTCGCTATGTTGATGAGAAGAACTACGAGTTTCTCCATGACCTTAAGGAAGATCCTGACGAATTAACCAATTTCGCTAAAAACCCCAAATATGCCCAGACACTCGCAATGTTACGTAAGCGTACCGATAAACGCGTCGCTGAACTAGGAGGGCCTTTGCAACCGATGCAAGGCGGTTTGTCGGTCTCTACGCCGCCGCACCCTGTAGCTGCTGCAACCGTAGCTAATCGCCCGGGACCGGATGGGTTTTCCAAGCTCATTGGTGGAGGAATGCGAGGCTGGTCAGGTAATTCCAAGTTTTGGTCGCAGAAGGATGGGGTGCTGACTGGTAAGACTGATGGCACGCTCAAGATGAATCACTTTATCACCTGGAAGGTTGCCACTGTTCGCAATTTCGATTTGAGGGTTAAAGTGCGTATCTCAAAGGGGGGTAATAGTGGGATTCAATATCGTAGTGCTCATGCGCCTGAGCTTGGGCTTGATGTAGTAACCGGTTATCAGTGCGATATCGTAGCCGATAAACCCCAATATAACGGTATGGTTTATGAGGAAAAGGGTCGCCGAATTCTCTCGCAAACCGGAGAGAAGGTAGTGGTTGATCCCGAGGGGGACCGTTGGGTGGTGGGAAATTTTGAGGTAAAGGAATTTGCGCCGGGGCAATGGCATGAATACCGTATTCTGGTGGAAGGCAATCGTCATCGCCATTGGATTAACGGGCATCCTACCGGTGATCTTGTCGATCACGATGAAAAAGGCAGGGCACTGGATGGAGTTCTTGCCATGCAGGTGCACAAGGGGCAGCCAATGATAATTGAATTTAAGGATATGCTTATTAAGCATCTGCCCGATGACCTACCAATTCTGCAGCTCAAGGATCATCCTATTCCCGCCGATGCCCGCGGCGCACGTCCGTCGGGTCGATTACCCAAGGACTGGAAAGCTCCCATTTATGGGGAACGTTAAGTCGGTGAAGCAGGGCATCTTAGTTCTATTCGCATTTGTTTCTGTGGCCTATGGGGCTCCCGGTATCCATTTACGCCCTGTCTTTGAGAAATCGGACAACGGAATTTTTGATAAAAATAAAGAAGTCCATTTTGGTTTTGAACTCAATAACCGCCTAAAGGATCCAGTACAGGTTAATTTTACATGGCAGGTGGCAACTGATCAAAAAAAACTGGTTAGTAAATCGGCTCCTTCCACGATTAAAATCCCGGTAGATGAAAAGAGGGTAGTCAGCTACGTGACTAAAATTCCCGGGCCGGGTTTTTATAAGGGCACGATTATATGTTCTTGGGAAGGAGGGAAAGTGGATCAATCGGTTCAGGTGGGCTACGCGCCTGAGAAATTGTTACCGCCTTTAACCAGGGAATCTGATTTCGAAAAGTTCTGGAAAGAATCATTAGCTCAGCTCAGGAAAATTGATCCGCAGTATCAACTCATCCATCAGCCAGAATTAAGCAAGGGTGAGCTCAACGTGTACGAAGTGCGTATGCGAAGCTATGGTAATATTCGTGTGAGAGGTTGGTATGAAGTGCCAAAAACCAAAGGGCCTCATCCAGTGGTTCTACGCGTGCCGGGATATGGTTCTAATATGAAACCGATTGCCCGCTTTAAGGATATGATTGTCTTTTCCTTTAACCCCCGTGGCCATGGTAACAGTCAGGAGGATATTAAGGGAAAACCCAGTAACTACTGGATTCGTGGACTGGATAATAAGGAAGGTTACTATTACAAGGGAGCTTATTTGGATTGTGTGCGCGCAGTGGATTTTTTGTGTTCACGAAAAGAGGTGGATTCAAAACGTATTGCAGTAAAAGGCGGCAGTCAGGGTGGCGGTTTGAGTTTCTCTACTGCAGCACTGGATCCGCGCATTAGTCTTTGTGCGCCGCACATTCCTTTCCTAACCAACTGGGATCTTTATTTTAAAACCTCACACTGGCCGGAGATGGATGAATGGATTGAGGGGAAAGAGTCTCGCACATGGCAGAGTACCCTTAAAACCATGAGCTACTTTGATACCATGAATATGGCTCCTTGGATTAAGTGTCCGGTTTTTATGGGGGTAGGGTTGCAGGATGCGATCTGTCCACCTGTGACGAATTTTGCAGTCTATAATCACCTGAAAGGAAAAAGACAATATCGCGTGTACCCTTTCAATAAACATAATGTGGATAAGACTTTTCACCCATTGGTTTTCAATTGGATGCGAAAACATTTTGGATTAAATCCAATTCAATAAAGGTGAGTCGTCAACTAGGTGCTTGAATGGGTTAACAACTCCTAATCCTGCTTTTATCTCACCATGAATTATGACGATGGATAGAACGATACACATACTTTAAATGTAATTTGACAAGGTTAGCTACTGAGCCTAAGTCTTTTCAGTCTCATGAAGTCTCTGAACCGTCTTGTTGTATATATTCTATTTTTCGTGCTTTTCACTGTTGGTGTGGCTAAGCCTCTCGACGTCTTTTTCGGGACCGGCGGTCGCGGGGCTGAGGGTATCTATCATGCAACCTTCAACCCGGACAATGGGAGGTTCTCTTCGGCCAAGTTGGCGGCTAAAATCGGCTCGCCTGGTTTTCTTGCCTTGCATCCCAACGGCAAGATTCTTTATTCGGTGGGCCGCTGGGAAGGAGGAACGGGAGCCGTTGGTTACCAGATTGCCGGTGGAGAGCTCAAGGAATTCACCCGCATGGCATGTCCCGACGGCGGAGGTTGCCACATCGCTGTTCATCCTAGTGGAAAGTTTCTTCTAACCGCCCAATACGGAGGTGGGTCGGTTGCCCTCTTCCCGCTCGATTCATCCGGAAAACTGGCCGAACCCACCGTGATCGAACATGAAGGGGGATCGAAGGTTGTCGAGCGCAGGCAGCAATCCCCCCATCCACACTGGACAGGATTTTCCCCAGATGGAAAGTATGCCCTCGTGCCAGATCTCGGACTCGATCAGATCGTGATCTACAGGGTCGACCCATCTAAGCCTGTCATTACACCGCACGGGGTCGGACAATCGGTGCCCGGTGGTGGGCCCCGTCACATGCGTTTCTCGACCAACGGAAAATTCATTTACCTGCTCAACGAACTGACGCTCTCGGTAACCACCTTCGCGTGGGATGCTGCCAAAGGAACGGCCAAGACACTCACCACCGAGCCCGCCCTTAGCGAGCAGGACAAGGATGGCGAGACCTTTAACTCCTCGGCTGAGATCCTCGTTCACCCTAATGGACGATTTGTCTATTCCTCGAATAGAGGGCACGATAGCGTTACTGTCTACCGGGCCAACGCCCAAAGCGGAAAGCTCAAAGTTGTCCAGGTTCAGCCTGTTCGCGGAGCTTTCCCGAGGAATGTCAACCTGACCCCTGATGCCAGCTGGTTGCTTGCCGCTGGAGCAGACTCCAACACCGTAGCCGCCCACCGGGTTGACCCTAAGACCGGCAAGCTACTTTACCAGCGAGGTTCGATCGTCAATGTGCCTTCACCCATATGCATCCTCTTCGCAAAGTAGCGTCTTAAATAGTGGGAACCGGATATGAGCTAAACGGTGTAACTGTTTCTTGAAAGCTGCGTCCAAGGCACGAAAATGATTCACCGTATTTTTATCGCGTTGTTTATCTTATGTTTCTGGATTGAAGAATCATACGCGCAGGATTTGAAGAAGCCCAACGTCCTTTTCATTGCCATCGATGATCTCAATGACTGGGCGGGATTCATGGGTGGTCATCCACAGGCGTTGACCCCTCATATGGATGCTCTGGCCAAGCGCGGGCGCAATTTTCTTAATGCCCATTGTGCGGTGCCGGTTTGTTCGGCGTCACGGGCGAGCGTTATGTCGGGAGTGGCGGCAACTACTCATGGCAGCTATGAACTGGGGCCGCGTTACGAGCAGTTGCCCGCGCTCAAGGACGTGCCCACCATTCAGCGGTATTTTAAGGATCACGGCTACACCACGCTATCCGGTGGCAAGATGTTGCATCATAATTTCAATGGACGTTTGGCGGGGGACATTGACCAGTCACTCGGTCGCTCGCGTAGTCCGCGCCCTAAAAAGCCACTGAGCCGGCCGACGAACTGGAGTGGCGCATGGGATTGGGGTGCGTATCCGAAGGCAGATGTCGAAATGGCGGATATCCAGCTCGCGCACAATACCGCCACGGCGCTTAAGGAGGATTTCGATAAACCGTTCTTTATGTCTGTCGGTTTCTTTCGTCCGCATGTCCCGCTCTTTGTGCCGCTCAAATGGTTTGAGCTATATGACGCAGATAAGATTACGCTGCCCAAAAATCCAAAATCCGATCTGGATGATCTGGCAAAAAATTTTTTGAGTATTAACGATTACGCCGTTGCGCCAACCCATGCTGAAGTGCTGGCAAGCGGCAAACAGCGCAGTCTGACACACGCCTATTTGGCTTCAGTAAGTTTTGTCGACCATTGCGTAGGTATTGTCTTGGATGCTTTGAAATCCAGCTCGTATGCGGAAAACACACTGGTTGTTTTGTGGAGTGACCACGGATTTCATTTGGGCGAAAAACAGCATTGGGCCAAGCGCACGTTGTGGGAGGAATCCACACGAGTGCCGCTGCTCATCGCCGGCCCGGGAATTCAACCTGACGCTCCCTGCAAAGAGCCTGCCAGCCTGATCGATTTGTATCCCACCTTGACCGAGCTTTGTGGTTTGCCGCGGGCCAAGCATCTCGAGGGCGTGTCGCTCGTGCCGCAATTGCGCAATCCCAAAAAGGCCCGCCGACAACCGGCGATCACTTCGTCGTATTTCGGCAACCACGCCATCCGCAGCCGTGATTGGCGACTGATTGTTTATGAGGATGGAGCCAAGGAGTTGTACGATCACCGGAACGACCCGGATGAATTTAGGAATCTTGCCAATAATCCCGTTCATAAGTCGACTCTCGAAAAACTCAGCAAGTGGCTGCCCAAGAATGCGGCTCCGGAATTCAAGACCAAGTCCGAGCGAACCCGCGTCCGCCGAAAATAATCGTTCCGCTACGCTGATTTCGATTGGAAGCATTTCCAAACCTCACTAACATTTCCTGACTCATGAAACGGCCCAAGCGATACGGCGTGGAGCGCCGGGAATTTTTGAAATA
>CAJWKQ010000126.1 GCA_913041895.1 uncultured Verrucomicrobiales bacterium | reverse complement strand
CCATGATTGCCCCGTCAGAACGCGCAATCACTATCTTCGTCGTCGTACGGGACATAAAAGAATCCTAAACAGAACAATTATTGAAATCACTAGAAATGTTTCTTTAACACTACTCTTGAACCTTGCGCTGTGATTCGTACTCTGCCCGCGTGAAGATTACCGTTCTCGGCCCCGGTGCATGGGGTACTGCCCTGGCCAAGCTCGCCCACGAAGGCGGCCATGAGATCACATTATGGGGCCGAAAGGAACGGTTGGCAAAAATTGCCTACAGCAAGAAAAACCACGATTATCTGCCCGATATAGAGTTGCCCACCAACTGGACACTCGAACCCGATATCCAAAAGGCGATCTCACAAGCTGAAGGTGTGATACTAGCCATCCCATCACGTTCCTTTCGTGAAGTGGCCAGCAACCTAGAAGGTTTTGAAAAAATCGTCGTATCTGTGACAAAAGGCATCGAACACGAAACCGGCCTTACCATGGCCGGGATCATAGAAGAAATTACCCCACAAGCACCCATCGTTGCCCTCTCAGGCCCTTCATTGGCTATTGAGGTGGCTCAAGGCATCCCCACGGGCTTGGTTTGTGCCAGCACCGATCATGAAGCCGCCAAAACTGTGCAGCAGTGGTTTCACCGTCCCCCTTTAAGAACCTATACAGCCAGTGATATCCATGGAGTGGAACTGGGTGGTGCACTCAAAAACGTGATGGCCATTGCCGCTGGAGTTTGTGATGGACTAAAAATGGGAGACAACGCCAAGGCGGCACTGATTACCCGAGGTCTTAATGAAATGCGACGTCTTGGAACTGCAGCAGGTGCGCTGCCTGAAACTTTTTATGGCCTCTCTGGTATGGGTGACTTAACAGTGACTTGCTTCTCCCAACAAAGCCGCAACCGAACACTGGGTGAACGTCTCGCTAAAGGAGAAACATTAAATGACATATTGGCAGATGCCACTGCCGAAGGCTACCCCACCACAAAGTCTGCCAAGGCTCTTGCTAATAAATTGGAAGTTAATACCCCCATTATTGATGAGGTTCACGCCATGCTTTACGAAGGTAAAGATGCCAGAAAGGCGGTGGTTGATCTGACTACACGTATCCCAAGAGCGGAAAATTAAAGGCGCCCCTCAATCAGCACCATTAATTCATCGTATTCTTCAGCCACTTGGAAATTTCCAAATTCAGCCTTCACATTGTCTGGCGCCCTGAAAAGAATTCCATGATCAGCAGCTGCCAACATGGTGGTATCATTATAGGAATCTCCAGCAGCAATGACATTGAAGTTTAAAGCCTTAAAAGCCTCCACACTTTTACGCTTCTGATCTGGCTGACGTAGACAATAATTGGTAATTACATCATCCTGCACTTCAAGATGATGACAAAAAATTGTCGGCCAATCCAGTTGCCCCATTAAAGGCGCAGCAAATTGTAGAAAGGTGTCTGATAAAATGATTACCTGAGTTTTTTCTCTCAACCCATCCAGGAACTCCTTAGCCCCTTCCATAGGCGTGAGATTGCCAATCACTTCCTGTATGTCACTGAGTTTAAGACTATTTTCTCGAAGGATTTTCAATCGATAATCCATAAGGACATCATAATCGGGCTCATCACGGGTCGTCTTGCGCAACGCATCAATTCCAGTTTTCTCCGCAAAGGCAATCCAGATTTCAGGAACCAGAACACCTTCAAGATCAAGCGTAACGACGGACTGCATAGGCTTTTTACCTAGTAGCCCAAAAGCTATCTGTCGAGCAAAACCACCCTAATTACACTATTGAAACATAAAAAAGAACCGGCGGGAAACCGCCGGTTCTTGAGAATAATGAAAGGACGCCTAAGCGAGTGCTTTCTTGGTAGTTTTAATAATTACTGCGGCAATCTTGTAGGGATCACCATTGGAAGCAGGCCTGCGGTCTTCCAAGCGCCCCTTCCACCCACCTTGAATTGTCGCAACCGGAACACGGATGGACGCTCCTCTATCTGAAACGCCCCAACTAAACTTATCAATTGATTGTGTTTCGTGAAGCCCGGTCAGGCGCTGATCATTGTCAGCACCATAAACGGCAATATGTTCCTGGATATTTTTACCAAACTCCTCACAAATTTTGGTATGTATTTCCTCCCCGCCCGGATCGCGCATAGCTTCGCAGGAGAAGTTGGCGTGCATGCCAGAACCGTTCCAGTCACCCTTGATGGGCTTCGGATGCCAGTCGACAGCTACACCGTACTGTTCGCAGGTACGCTCTAGAAGATACCGAGCCATCCAAATCTGGTCACCGCACTCAGCAGCGCCCTTGGTGAAGATCTGAAATTCCCACTGACCTGCCATTACCTCTGCATTGATACCTTCAACATTCAACCCAGCCTCGAGGCAAAGATGCAAATGTTCATCCACGATATCACGACCGTAAGCGTTGCGAGCACCAACTGAAGTATAATAGGGACCTTGGGGCCCGGGATATCCGTTTTTTGGAAAACCGAGAGGAAGATTAGTGTCTGTATCAATGAGTGTATATTCCTGCTCAAGCCCAAACCAGAAGTCATTGTCTTCATCCTCGATTGTGGCACGGCCATTAGATTCATGAGGCGTTTCATCGGCATTAAGAACCTCGCACATGACAAGCCATCCATTACCACCAAATCGATCAGGATCAGGATAAACAGCCACCGGCTGCAATAGGCAATCGGAATCATCCCCAGAAGCCTGTTCAGTCGAAGACCCATCAAAAGACCACTGCTTGGCATCCTTCAACTCTCCGCTGAAGTCATCTTCAATCATGGTTTTACTGCGCAGGCTCTGAGTAGGCTTGTACCCGTCGAGCCAGATATATTCCAACTTATGTTTGCTCATTTGCTATATGTCTGTGTTTTTTGTTTTATTTTGGCTATCGCCTTAAATTTTCAGACTCTTTAATCATCAACCGGCTGTGCCAGTGAAAGGGCACAGCCGGTGATGGATCAAAGACCCTGTGGATTAGAGCTGGTAACCATCCTCACCATGGTCGGCAAGGTCAAGCCCTTCTGTCTCATCATCCTCACTGGAACGGATTCCGCCGCAGCATACATCCGCTATTTTGATTGCGATGAAGGCTACAACACCGCTCCAAATGATTGTGACAACCACACTGACTACTTGGCCACCGATCTGATTCTTAATCATTTCAGCACCACCCGCAGATATGGCGAAAACGCCTGTCAATAGAGCTCCAACGATACCGCCCACTCCGTGGACACCAAAAACATCAAAGCTATCATCATATCCCAACGCTTTCTTTAATGTAGTAGACGCCCAGTAACAAACAACGCCTGCTGCGATACCAATAGCTATCGAACCCATAGGCCCGACTGATCCTGAAGCAGGAGTAATCGCTACAAGACCAGCCACTGCGCCCGTGGCTATGCCGACTGCCGTTGGCTTACCTTTTTTAATCCATTCAACCATCATCCAAGCAAACGCAGCAGCAGCGGTTGCAACTTGTGTGACTAATTGCGCCATACCTGCCTGATTTCCAGCTGTAAGAGCACTGCCGGCATTGAATCCGAACCAACCCACCCAAAGCAGGGCTGCACCGATTAATACGAACGGCACATTGTGAGGAGGCATCGCTTTATCCGGGAAACCCTTTCTTTTACCCAACACAATACAAGCTACCAAAGCAGCTATACCTGCATTAATATGAACAACGGTGCCACCTGCAAAATCAATCGAGTGGTGGACGGTTGCGAGATAACCCCCACCCCAAACCATGTGCCACACCGGGCAATAGGAAAAAGTGAACCAAATGACCAAAAAGATCATTACTGCGCTGAACTTCATACGTTCGGCAAACGCACCCACAATGAGGGCCGGAGTGATAATCGCAAAGGTCATCTGAAAAGTGATGAATACCGATTCGGGTATCGAACCACTCATTGAACCTGGGCCTACACCTTTCAAAAAGGCCACGGACAAATCGCCAAAAAATTTCCCATCACCGGAGGCAGCGAAAGAGTAGCCATATATCACCCATAAGAGCGACATTACAGCTGTACAAGCGAAACACTGCACCAACACTGACAAAACATTCTTTCGACGCGTTAGGCCTCCGTAGAATAACGACAAGCCAGGGATGGTCATCAGGAGTACCAGTGCGGTAGCTACGATCATCCAAGCTGTGTCACCGCTATCAGCTCCAGAGGTAGTTCCATAATCAAAGACTGGGTTTGGATCCTCGCCTTCCCCTTCTTCTTCCTCTGTTTTTGAAGCATCCTCTCCTTCCCCGGTGCCATCACCGCCCTCGGGTTCTGCAGGCTCGCCTGTCTCAGCCGGAGTAGGTGTTGCGGGTGTTTCTGCGGGATTATCCTGCGCAACAATAGGGCTGGCAAACAAAGCCAGCACAATGGTTAAAATAGTTAAAAAATTTTTCATTATAAAAGCTGTTTAAAGTTCAGGTTGGATTTAAAGGGCTTCATCTCCCGTTTCATCAGTACGAATCCGAAGGGCTTGCTCAACTGAAGAGACAAACACTTTGCCATCACCAATCTTACCGGTCTTGGCCGATTCAGTGATTGCTTTAGTCGCCGATTCAACAGCCCCATCTCCGACAACGACTTCGATTTTGATTTTCGGTAGAAAATCGACCGTATATTCACTTCCTCGGTAAATCTCAGTATGGCCTTTTTGACGGCCAAACCCTTTCACCTCACTTACGGTCATGCCCTCAATACCTACTTCGGCAAGTGCATCCTTTACCTCCTCCAGTTTAAACGGCTTTATAACCGCTTCTATTTTCTTCATTGATATATTCTCCAGCCCTTTCTGGACAGTCCATTACCCCGCGGGCCAAGGTGTAATGAATCGTCAATTTATCGACTCGCGCCTTAAAGCAATCTCAATGCCAAATAGCACAAATATTCAGCCTTAGTAAGATTTACAACTGTTATACAGCACTATTCCATTAACACACACTTTCCAGATAACGACTTTTCGATAATAAATTTGTTCATACTGTCTAAATATAACCAGAACCCGACTGTCGGGGAAAACGGCCAATTTATGAATAATCTCTGATAGACAGGCCTATTCGCCTCCGAAGATACTCTTCTCTGTTTTTAAAAAAACAACATGGCAAAAAGTAGAAGATTTAGAAGTAGAGGCGTAAAGCAATCGTCAGATCAAGTATCTACTAACACTCCTTCTGCACCTCCTGAACCGCAAAAACCCGATACTAAGCCACCTGTCAAAAGCCAGTCAAAGTCAGGACCATTCTTCTCCAGAGCAGATTGGGCGGCAGCGCTGATAGCAACTCTAATCAGCTTGGGTGTATACCTCTACACACTGGCGCCAAATGTTACATTAGAGGATTCAGGGGAATTAGCCGTAGGCTCTATGTACGCTGGAGTACCTCACCCGCCTGGATACCCAATGTGGACCATCTACTCATGGTTTTTCACAAAATTCATCCCATTTTCAAACATAGCGTGGCGTGTAGCAGTGAGTTCAGCTGTCGCTGCAGCACTTTCCTCTGGCTTACTTACGCTGATGATAACTCGAGGATCAGCTATAATATTAGACAGCTTTGGCCAGTCGAAAGATTTATCATCAAAACAAGTCCGCAATCTTTGTATGGCCGCAGGGATATCCAGTGGTCTAATCTTTTCATTTAACGGATTCATATGGAGCCAAGCTGTTATCGTGGAAGTTTACACGCTTGGCATCCTTACTTTCACCCTCACTTTGACTTTTTTAATGAGATGGTTTTTCCAACCACAAAAACGGATTTATCTTTATCTTGCTTATTTTGTGTTCGGCCTTTGCTTCGTAAATCACCAAACCTTAATTCTGGCGGCTGTTGGAATCGAAATCTTTATCCTGCTAGCAGACCCAAAACTGGGTCGTGATTTTCTATATGGAAACTGTGTTCTTTATGTGTTGGGCCTGTTTTTAAGCCTTAAGGGCGCCGGAGATGCTTCCACCGGAAACCCGGGACTATTTATCCTTTTTAACCTCGTGGGCTCTTTACTAATGACATTGCTCATTTCAATGACAATTAAAATGCCTAAATTTGGGTTAACCGCATTAGCTGGGATGGCTTACTTTTGTTTGGCACTTGTCTTTGGATTATTTTGGAATTCTGCACTGGATAAAAGCCAATTCATTATCGCCAACACAGTTGTGAAATTTTGGGGCTCTCTGAATCTATTATTTCTCCTATGTCTAATCGCCTACTCGTGGATATTCTCCAAAACAAAAGAAAAAGGCCTGCTAGTAAACTGGATGGCATTGTTGAACACAAGAGCCGCATGGATAACGGCAGCGTTACTATATTTTTACATGCCCATAGCCTCCATGACAAATCCACCTATGAACTGGGCTTACCCTCGCACCGTACAAGGTTTTAAACACTCTTTCACTCGAGGGCAATATGACCGTATCGCACCTTCAAACATTACCAGAATGCTGATCGACAGCAATTATGTTGAGAAGAGTTCAAAAAACCAAAAAACAATCTTTAATGGAGGACAACTTGCCATTTTTATAGATGAAGCAAAGCAAGAGTTTAGCTTATCTTATCTCGCACTTGCCTTTATTCCCATGGCTTTCGTTTATCGCCTTAGATTAAGGGAGATAAAATGGATTTTAGGACTCACCGGCATATTCATATCCTTTACTCTTTTACTTATATATTTAATCAACCCAACAGCTGACGAACTTAATAGACATTTAAATAAAGTATTCTTTGCCCCCACACATATATTTATAGCTGGCGGAATCGGAATAGGTTTAGCAGTTATCGGAACAACCCTGCAAAGAGCAAACAGTTTTATCTATATACTAATTTTCCTGACAGGCTTAATCATCTGGGAAGTAATTGAGTCTATACACATTCTTAAAACGACAGTTTTCATGATGAAACATGCTGCTTCGTTTACCGGCCTAACGCTCCTAATAATTTTGATCGGAATCGGAATTACAGCTCGTACTGGAATTTCAAAGCAGAGTCTTACACTAGCAGCTGCATTAGTTTTTTGCGCACTCCCTTTTAGACCAGCGCTGAATAATTGGGCAGAAAATGAGCAACGCAACCATCTTTTCGGATATTGGTATGGACACGATATGTTTACTCCCCCTTTTAATATTTACTCAGAAATGAAAAAGGACGCCATTCTCTTCGGAGGAACTGACCCAGGCCGATTTTGCCCCACCTATATGATATTTTGTGAAAGTTTTACCGATCCAAAACATAAAAATAAAAGTGATCCAGATTTTAACCGCCGTGATGTCTACTTAATTACTCAAAACGCATTAGCTGATGGAACATACCTGCAATACATTCGTGCCCATTACAATCGCAGCACTCAAAAGGATCCAGAATTTTTCGCTACTCTTGTTTCAATCGTAAATAAAAGTGAGAAACGCTTTCTGATAAATTGCATTTTATTTATCGGATTAATTTTGGGCGTAGTCATGATCTTTTACGCTGTGAACAATATTGAAAGTTCAATAAACAAAAATCATTTTTGGGGAATAGGAGCCTGGGGCGCATGTATCTTGTTAATTTGTTCAGCATGCTTCCCAGCTTCATTAAAAAAGATTTCTGAGACAGCCGATAAAGTATTTTCACAATTAGGCTCAAAAATAGAAACAAATCGCCGCCAAAAAGGGGTTTACCCTCAAAAAGAAATCAACACACCATCTAGTTTTGACAATCAAGTTGCCTTTGCAGGGTATTACGCAGATGCAAAAGAACGTCTTATCAAAGGACAACTAAAATCTGGCGAAGACGTCCGGCTTGTTTTCAATTTCCTGTGCACTAATCAGGTTTGCCGAACCCAACAACAAGAAGTCACTCATCAACAAGTTGTGGTTGATCGGAATACAGCCCCTTTACTTACTCAATTAGAAAAACACAACCTACCCTGCCCCAAGTGCCAACAACCCATGCCAATGCCTGAACCGCAAGTCTCTGTCCAAGGAACCACTGCAGTTATGGATATCAATGCCCGGTTGGCAAAAATGATATTCGAACAAAATCCCGATCATGACTTTTATGTTGAGGAGAGCTTTCCTTTAGATTGGATGTACCCACACTTGCAGCCCTTTGGAATCATCATGAAACTCCAAAGAGAGCAAATTCCTGAATTCAAAGAATCAGTTTTCACAAAAGACCGCCTTTTTTGGAGTAATTACTCTAAAAGACTGATCGGCAATTGGATCAATGAAGATACTAAAATCTCTGAAATTTGCGAATGGGCTGAACTCACCTATTTAAGGCATGATCTCAAAGATTTCGAGGGAAGCCGCGAATTTATACGAGACAATGATGCGCAGAAAGGTTTTTCAAAACTTCGCTCAGCAATTGCAGGCTTGTATTCTTGGAGAGCACTAAACACGAAAGATAAACAATTAAAATTAAGATATAATCGCGAAGCACATTTCGCCTACCGACAGGCATTTGCATTCGGAGCCATTAACCCAGAAACGGTATTCAAGTTTATTAACCTACTAATTAGAATGGGGCACCATGATGATGCGATACTAGTTGCTCAGACTTATTACCGGCTAGACCCTGCTAACCCAAGTAGTTTAATTTTTATAAAACAGGTATTACAAAATAGAGAACAAGATTTTTTACGAGAAGGGCAATATGCGCAGGCGATCGCTATTACCGAGAAGCTGGATAAAATTGACCCAGCCGGAAACCATACCATCAGATCTGACTTTTATAGACGAGAGGCAGCCAATGAATCACAAATACTAAACGCATTCACGACCAACCCAGAAGATTCAACTAATTTCATGAAAGCGATTTACCTATTGGGACTCAGAGGCAGAACGAATGAAATCAAAGAGGCCACAAAAAAATTCTTATCGACCGCAAACAATGACCCTAAAAAACTGACACTGATAAAGAACAGCTATGGACTTATCTCAGATTGGAAGGAAAAAGAGATCATCGACCTCAGGCTAACTGAAATCGACCCAGAAAACTTTGCCCCGTGGTTTGACCTGGCACAAACACGACTTCAACTCGGCAATACAAACAAAGCTCTGGAAAACCTAGTGCAGGCATTATCTATACATCAGAATTCAGAAACAAATAGCATCGATTTAAAGGAAGCCATTCAAACCAACGATTTATTCGCCCCACTGCGCGAAAACCAAAAAATTAAACAACTCCTAAAAACCGGGCCCTAGCCTTCCAGGAAACTGCATTTCA
>CAJWKQ010000125.1 GCA_913041895.1 uncultured Verrucomicrobiales bacterium | reverse complement strand
AAATCGATACGTCGTCGTGGTCATACAGAAGAACTGCTGCAGGAGAAAGGATGCGCAATCTGTATTTTCCATTTGGAGCAGAGAAGCGGTATCGGCCGTCTGCGTCGGCAGTGATGGGATTCGCAAGAGGTTTCTTGCCTGGGTGGAAACTCAAAGCGTAGCCTGCCTTTGTTGTCCAAGGTGAGAAAGGCGTCGAACAATTTACGTGTCTTTCGCGAACGAAAACCGCTGATCAGGTTGGTTTTGCCTGCATCTAGCATTTTTGCGAATTCTTCGGACGGAATATCCTTTTCGAGCAGTTTTCTGGTGACTCTCACAGTGCAAGATCCCTTCTTGGCTACTTGGGCATGCTTTTCACAAATGAAGGCATTGGGCGTCTGATGGATTTGTCCTCCGCAGCTGGGGCATTTGCCCAACACGGGACATTCGCCCAATTCCTTGGCATTTGTCGGCTCCCCTTCACCCGACGCTGGATTGTCGAAGACGAACACTGCCCGGTTGTCTTCATCCAGTTTGATGAGGGCGCTGAAAGGTTTTCCTGCCTTTGAGCGAAATCCCTCGAGCGGACCCACTTTGCCCTGTTTGATCAATTCCTCGCATTCGTTGATTGCGATTCTACGATTTCCCATGGTCTTGTTGACGCGGAAAGACCCGTCGCGACTTTGGTAGTAAGCCAGCCCTTCATATAGGGGGGTGCCGTCAACCGGAGAGGTCAAGCTGGTTTCCCGAAGATCGCTTTCGTCTTCCTTGAACCCAGCGGTTCTCTGCACCATATCTCGAGTAACCTCGACGATGCCTTTCATGAATTCATCTCGCGTGAGTTTACCCTCCTCCATCAAGCGTAGACGACTTTCCCATTCTCCTGTCATCGATGGACTGGTCAAACTCTCTGCTCCTACAGCAACGAGGAAATCGATCAGTGCCTCGGCTTTTCCGGTTGGGAAAAGGGTTCGCTTTTCTCTCTTGAGATATTCTTCGCGAATCAAGTGTTCAATAGTGGCCGCTCTCGTCGCCGGAGTGCCCAAGCCTTTTTCCTTCATGGCCTCTGCGATTTCCTCGTCATCCACGTGTTTCAAATAGTAATCAATAATGGCAACTGACCGGTAGCCGTGTTCCAGTAAATCGTTGGCTACAGCAATCGCTTTACGAGCCCGGCCCATCGGGGAGCGGAGCTTGCCCAATTTATGGCCGTAGCGTTTCCAGGCAAACTTAAATTGGTTGCGAATCTTGCGGGCTTTATCCAGCGAAAGACCTACCCCGCCATTCTGGCGGAATTCAAGTCCGAGATGACGGAACTTTTCGCACGGCTTAAAATGAGAGTCCTGCTCGCTATTTCCTACAAAGAAGAAGTTGCGATGATGTTTGGGCTTGCTAACCAGTTGCAGTTCTTCAAAGGAGTCGGCAATGATGGCTTCGGCTTCAAGAGCAGTGTCCCGGTCATGGGAAAAAGCCAATAAGTCATCAGCATAGCGGAAGTAACTCAGGCCTTTGACTTGGCTTAAACGCCGGTCCAATGGGGTTAAGTAAAGATTGGCAAAAAAGCAGGCGATAGCCGTACCAAAAGCAACACCTCGAGAGTTAGTGATAATCTCATCACCATGCTTGGTTTGGAACTCAATTCGTTGGCGCAAGAGATCGAACAAGGTGTCCTCTGGCTCCACCCATTCGCTCAACATTTCAAGCAATCTCTCGTGGTCAATACTCGGGAAATAATCCTTCACATCTCGTTTAATAAAATAAACGGGCCGTGGAAGTTTCTTGAGATTTGCGTTTAACCTTTCCTGGCATTGGTCCACGCCGAAACCTCCCATACGGTAAGCGTGGCAGCTGGGCTCAAAGACATTATGAAAATATTTTGTGAGCTGCCTATAAAGTAATAGGTCGACAATTCGCTCCTCCCACGGAAAGAGATGGATGGTTCGATGTTTGCCATTGAAGTTGTAATGCAGGGCAATTCCTTCGCGGAAATTGAATTGGCCTCCGCGTAATTGCCGGTGCAACTGGTGTACATTCTTCAGTGAATGGCGTGCAAAATCGTACAGTGTGCGACCGTCATGGGACATGCCTAGTGCTTTGCGCCAGGTAAAGAGCGGTTTGGAATAGGCCCGGATCACTGCCTGATGCAATGCAAGTTCCGAATAAATCCGGTCAAACTTCGCCTTCTTATGAGAGGCGGGTAATGGACATGTAACACTCATCCCGTAAACGGGCGCGTAGGGCTAATATGATACTTGTGCTATATTGTCATAAATTGGAACCATTAAATATTCACCAGAAATTGACGGGTTAGGAGGCTAAGGTTAGCATACGGCTGATGTCTGAGTGCGACTCCATTGATGTTTTGACACAGGAAATCGCTAAGCTCAAAGAAGAGCTTAATGCGGTGATACTGGTGCATAACTATCAAGTGCCTGATATTCAGGATATTGGCGATTATGTTGGGGATTCATTGGGGCTTTCCCAACAGGCAGCCGAAACTGATGCAGATGTGATTGTTTTTTGTGGCGTTCATTTTATGGCCGAAACCGCCAAGATTCTTTGCCCTGATAAAACCGTGATATTGCCCGACAAGGATGCGGGGTGTTCCTTGGAGGAGAGTTGCACACCAGACAAGCTGGCCGAATTACAGGCGACCAATGATAATTTTTTCACCGTCGCTTATATTAATTGCAGTGCCGGAGTTAAGGCGCTTTCTGATGCTATATGCACCTCAGGTAACGCCAGGAAAATTGTGGAACAGTGTCCGCCGGATAAAGATTTACTTTTTGTGCCGGATGAAAATCTGGGCCAATGGGTGATGGAGCAAACCGGACGTCCAATGACCTTGTGGGAGGGTAATTGTTATGTCCACGTGGAGTGGACACAAGCGGCCATCGTCAAGATTAGTGATGAGTATCCGGGAGCTCCGGTAGTGGCGCACCCTGAATGCACCAAGGCGGTACGTATTCTGGCCGATGAGGTTTGCTCTACAGAGAAAATGGTCAACTATTGCCGGCAAGTAGAAAGTGACGCAGTTATTATTGCTACGGAAGCTGGGATGCTTCATCGCCTGCAAAAAGAGTGTCCCGACAAGAAGTTTATTCCCGCACCTACCGAAAAATGCGCCTGCAATGAGTGTCACTTCATGAAAATGAATACACTTGAGAAAGTTCGTGATTGTATGCGTGATCTTTCACCGCAGGTGGAACTCTCACCTGAAATTATTGAGCGCGCACGACTGCCAATCGAACGTATGTTGGAATGGTCAGCAAATTAGGTTTCCGCTTGCTAGTATCAATAGGATTGCAACACTGAACGAATGATCCGTTCTATATATAGTATTCTTTTACTGATCTTCTCTTTTGGTCTGAGCGCAGCTCCACGCTTGGATCGATTGAATCTTCTGCAGTTTAGGAGTGATTCCGGAAAAGTAGAGGCGGTTAAGACACCTGCTGACTGGCAGAAACGCCGCTCAGACATTTTAAAGGGAATGGAAGCGGTTATGGGTCGCTTTCCCAGTAAGGACCGTCGGGTGAAGTTGGAGGTGGATGTTGAGGAAGAAGTGGATGCGGGAAAATATATTCGCCAACTCATTACCTATCAATCGGAGCCCGGATCACGCACGCCTGCTTACTTGTGTGTTCCAAAAGCGGTATTTGATAAAAAGGGCGGCAAGGCTCCTGCGGTTCTTTGTTTAATGCCTACGGATAACAGGGTAGGTCATAAGGTCGTTGTGGGTTTGGGAGGGCGCGAGGGTAGGGCGTATGCGGCTGAACTGGCTGAAAGGGGTTATGTGACTATTTCACCTGCCTATACACATTTGGCAAATTATTGGCCTAATCTTGGTAAACTCGGATATGTGAGTGGTACCATGAAGGCGATTTATGATAATACTCGTGCGCTAGATTTATTGGAAACATTACCATATGTGGATTCGAAATGTGGTTTTGGGGCTATTGGCCATTCTTTGGGAGGTCATAACACCATTTATACTGCTGTGTTTGATCAGCGGATTACGGTGATGGCCAGTAGCTGTGGTTTCGATGCTTATCCTGATTACTACGGGGGAGCAGAAAAGAATTGGTTCTTTGGTCGCGGTTGGTGCCAGATTCGGTATATGCCCCGTTTATCTGATTATCGAGGTAGGCAAAAAGAAATTCCCTATGATTTTCCTGAGTTGCTCGGAGCACTTGCCCCGCGTCCTTTCTTTGTGCATGCGCCTTTAAGAGATTCAAACTTTCGATGGAAAAGTGTTGATGTATGCGCCAAAGCCGCACGACCTATTTACCAGCTATTGGGCAACGAAAAGGGACTCATCATTAAGCACCCTGACTACGATCATAATTTCCCAAAGGATATGCGCGAGGGCGCCTATCGTACTATCGATACTGTATTGAAGGCGAAAGCCAGTGAATAATCGTTCTACAGTCTGAAGAGTTTCTTAGAGTTTTCAAAGAGGAGCTTACGCTCAATTTTCTTAGATGAGGCAATGCGGCGTACTGCCGCGATAGTCCGGCTGCCTTGACATCCGTTTCCGCGACCAATTGAGTCGGCACAGTCACTCCCGTAAAGCAGCTTATTCTGATGGCGTTCAAAAAACCCTTTAGTATGTTCCTCATCTCGAATCAGTGAATTCAGGCCGGATCCCGCAGAGAGGTCGCCGTACATGTTTTTGTAATTCTTCAAGTACTGGTCAGTTAGCCCACCGGCGGTTACTTTGCCCTGTGGGTACATCACCTTCTGGTCGTGCTTCTTGTCGATATTGCCCCACCAGGTTTGCGCGTGGCCAATGAAGTTAACCTTTGGGAATTTCTCTAGTGTGCGGTGGAAGCGTTCGAAGTTAAGGTTGTAGGAGTTGTGTTGGAAATGCATCAGTACTGGTACATTAAATTCCTGTGCCACCTCGGCTACAGCCCACACGTATTTGGAGTCGCAAGCTACTTTGAATTTTTGTTCGGCGATAATCACGGCTCCTGCTTTCAGGTATTTCTCCAGTTCCTTCTTCATGCCGGGTAGATCGGGTACTTCATTGACTCCAAAAATAAATTCCTTTGGATATTTCTTGGCCATGGCCATGACCGTATCGTTGCCGCCGGTCTTGGCTGCCAGCCCGTTGGCCTTGCCTTCGCGGGTAGAAGGGCGGGTTACCGGTCTGCCAGCGGGTAGCAGGATGGTTGTCGTCACGCCCATGGCTCTTTGATGGTTAAGCATTTTTTCATCGGTGCGTCCGTGGTAATGGGTGTGCTGGTGGATATCGATGATGGGTTCCTTTTCCGCAGCTACCACATCATGCAGAAGTGAGCCAGTGGCAATGGCAGCGGTAGTGGAACCGAGAAACTGACGGCGTGAGAGTATGGCAGGCATGTGGTAAGTGTCCTTCAATATATGCTATTGGCAATATGAAAACACTTGGCATTAAGCTATGCCTCTTTACTCTCTGGTTTAGACCATGAGGCAAATTTCAATTTTTCTGGGCATAGTCTTGTCTTTAGGAGCTGCAGAGCCTGAACCGGATCCGAAGGAGTTGCCTCGCATCCCGCATACCCCGGCCAAGGATGCGCGCACGACGTTGACGGTAAAGGAAGGCTACGATTTGCAATTGGTGGCTGCCGAGCCTTTGGTGGCCGATCCCATTGCCATGAGCTTTGATGCGATGGGTCGGCTGTATGTCGTGGAAATGATCGGTTACTCAGAGCATCAGGATGCGAATGCTGGGCGAATCCGATTACTTGAGGACACAGATCGCGATGGGAAGTTTGATAAGAGCACTATTTTTGCCCAGGGCCTTGCCTGGCCCACCGCGGTAATAACTTATGATGGGGGAGTATTCATAGGGGTGACTCCTAAGATTCTCTATCTTAAGGATACCAATGGTGATGGGAATGCGGATATTAACCGTACGGTCTTTGAGGGGTTTGGAACCGGGAGGTCCCGACTAAATGTACAGGCGATGTTCAATAGTTTCCGTTGGGGACTCGATAACCGCATTCACGGAGCGACTTCTTCCATGGGCGGTAAGGTTAAGGATAAAACCGGTAAAACGGTTTCCTTAAGTGGCCGCAATTTTTCCTTTAACCCGCACACCATGGAACTTCGTAGTGAAGGGAGTTCTGCCCAGCACGGTATGAGTTTTGATGATTATGGGCGTCAGTTTGTTTGCAGTAACTCAAGCCACATCATGGCCCTCATGTACCCCTCGCGTTATGCCGGGCGTAATAAACACTATGCTATGCCGTCTCAACGTGTGGGTGTGGCTGTCGATGGCGGTTCAGCTCCCGTTTTTCGCCTGAGCCCCGATGAACCTTGGCGCATTGTACGCACGCGCTGGCGTGTGGCCAAAGCGGTACGAGGGCCGGTGGAAGGGGGAGGTAGAGTTTCGGGTTATTTTACCGCAGCCACCGGGATCACCATTTACCGTGGAGACGCCTTGGGACAGGATTTCAAGGGTAACGCCTTCATTGCCGATACGGGGAGTAACCTCATTCACCGCAAGCTTCTCCATTACAAAGGGATCCAGCCGGTTGCGCGCAGGCCTGAGGATGAAGCCAAGAGTGAATTTGCCGCCAGTACCGATAACTGGTTTCGCCCCGTACAGTTTGCCAATGCGCCAGATGGCTGCCTCTACGTGGCCGATATGTACCGGGAAACCATTGAGCATCCGTGGTCCATCCCTGAAAGCATTAAGAAATATCTCGATCTTAACAGCGGTAATGATCGTGGGCGTATTTGGCGTATTGCCCCTAAGGGCTTTATGCCGCCTCAGCGGACCCTGCCCGGTAAAGTAAAGACGGCACAGTTGGTTGAACTTTTGACTCATGGGAACGGTTGGACACGAGAATGTGCTGCTCGCCTGATTTATGAGCGACAGGATAAGACAATCGTGCCCGCATTAACGAAACTGGCAATGGACAGGGAAAGTCCGCTGGGCCAAATCCATGCGCTCTGGGCTCTCCGCGGGCTGAGCGAGCTCATGAAAGAAGATATCATTCAGGCTTTGGAAAAAACCAAACCAGAAGTGCGAGTGCAGGCGATGATTCTAGCTGAAGATTTTGCTGATCAACCTGAGGTAAGACATACGGTGTATGCGCAAGTAAGCCAATCGGATAAGCGGGTGCTTTATCAACTAGCACTTACTGCCTCACTTTTTCCCGAGAGCGATTCCAGAAAAATTGCATTGGCAATGATCTTGGCAAAAGCCGGCGGTGATAGATGGATTGAAGCGGCGGTCATGAATGCCTGTACTGATAATTTGGAAAATATGTGGATAGCCATGCACAATGCTCCTTCAGTGTCTGCCTCAGCAAAGGTTGAATTTCTCAAGCTCATCGGTCGGCGCAACAAACCGGAGGAAGTCTCCAAGGCTGTTATGGTTATTGCTCGCCGCCCGCCAAATGCACAAACCATTGCCTGGGTGAATGCGCTGGGCAAGGCTGCCCGATCCCTGCCTGAATTGGAGAAGGAAGCGTTGCGGTGGTTGTCTTTGCCTGCGGAGGAAAAGCCAGATACTGAACTCATTGCTGCGATGACGCTTGTATTGCGCCAAGGTTATAAGATTGCAGCACCGGCGTTGATGAATGCCGCGCGCAACAGAAAATCCGAGTCAGTGCACGTGGCGATTGTTCAATCGCTCTCAAAATTTTCCGAACCGAAAGTGGGCAATGATTTATTGAGCCTGTGGCCCAAGGCATCTGGCCGGGTGCGTGCTGAAATTCTGGCGGCTCTGATGACCCGGCCTGACCGTGTGTCGACTCTGTTAACAGCCCTCGAGAAGAATGCGGTGCAAAGATCCGATATTCCCGCTGCTACCCTCAACACCTTGCGCGCCCAGAAGGATAGTGGGATGATTGCGCGCGTAACAAAACTCTTCGGGGCGCCCGAAAAGATAAAAAGTCGCGCCCAAGTGTTGGCTGAATTTCAGCCAGCCTTAAAGCTCAAGGGGGATGCCGCCAGTGGTAAAACCGTTTTCGCCCAGCGTTGCGCGTTGTGTCACCGGTCGGTGAAGGAAGGCAATCTCCTGGGGCCGGATTTGGTCACCGTCAAAGCTAATGGCGCGGAAAAACTCCTCATTAGTATTCTTGATCCCAATCGTGAGGTGGCTGCCAATTATATGGCGTATGATGTGGCGCTGAAAAACGGCACCACACACACGGGTTTATTGGGTGATGAAACCACGACCCATATTCGGATTAAGCTTCCCTTGGGCCAGCAGGTCTTGTTGCCCCGCTCTGAAGTCAAAAGTATGAGTAGCGGAGGTAAATCCCTTATGCCAGAAGGCTTGGAGGCCGGGGTGACTCCCCAGCAGATGGCGGATCTTTTGGCGTTTATTACAGGCTTATAAAGTCTACTTCTATCGAGCAAATAAGTACTTCACATGAACGATCTCCGAGTAGCAACCGTACAGTTTCAGCATATGCCAGAGGATAAGACGGCAAATTTGGAGGCGGTAGGGAGGCTAACTATTGAGGCGGTCAAGCAGGGTGCGGAGCTGGTGGTGTTTCCTGAGATGTGCCTCACCGGCTACTGGCATTTACGAAATCTGCCGCAGAAAGATCTGGAAGCACTGGCTGAGTCAGTCCCAGAAGGGGAATGCACCCAGGCATTATTGGCATTGGCAAAAGAGCATCACGTGTCCGTGGGGGCAGGGTTTATTGAGCGTGGAGAGGATGGACGGCTCTTTAACAGCTATGTGGTGGCGATGCCTGATGGGCGCACTGTATGCCACCGGAAGCTCCATGCTTTTATTAATGAACACATTAGTTGTGGGGATGATTTTACCGTTTTTGAACTCCCTAATGGAACCCGTGCAGGCATCCTGATCTGTTATGACTGTAACCTCGGAGAGAATGTACGGATCAATGCACTGCGTGGAGTGGAGGTTTTGATTGCGCCACACCAGACAGGCGGCTGTGCTACCCCGAGTCCACGTTGTATGGGGCCGATAGACGTGGATCTCTGGGAGAATCGGGAGAAGAATCCAGAAGCCATTGAGGCAGAATTTCGTGGGCCCAAGGGCCGCGAGTGGTTGATGAAATGGTTACCGGCCCGCGCGCATGACAACGGCATTTATTTGATTTTTAGCAACGGAGTAGGGCGTGATGATGATGAGGTGCGTACGGGGAATGCGATGATTCTCGATCCCTACGGGGATGTATTGGCCGAAACCTGGAAAGCCGGTGAAGAGGTGGTAACGGCTGATCTCAAGGCTGAAACGCGGGCAATGTGTACCGGAGTGCGCTGGATTCGGAGTCGCCGCCCGGATCTTTACAAGGATGTGGCTATGCCGACCGGACGTGAACAGGATATTCGTA
>CAJWKQ010000124.1 GCA_913041895.1 uncultured Verrucomicrobiales bacterium | reverse complement strand
AATATAGCGGCTAGGTTTACCCAGCCGCTATATTACTTGATCTCGCTTATCTCTCTTCTCTACTGAATCAAGCGAAGCGCGTGTTGCGGAACCATGTTAGCTTGAGCTAGCATGGCTGTTCCTGACTGTACTAGGATGTTGTACCGAGCGTATGACATACTCTCCTCGGCCACATCTATATCCTTAATCCGACTGACTGAAGCAGCCAGATTTTCGTTCAGAACCGCGATCTGATCCGCATTAAAATGCAAACGTTGTATATTCGCGCCCACTTTTGCCCGATGTGTAGCTACATTCTCAATAGCAGTATTAATTGAAGCCACTGCCGAGGCACTGGTCACCGTGAATGAACTGCCAATTACAGTGGTGATGTCAGAACCATTTAGGTTAGCGGCGTTCATCTCCCAAGTCTCACCTTCGCTATCTTTGGTTACTTTTAAAGCAGTGCCATTAAACAAGCTCACACCATTGAACGCTTTAAGCCCAATATCACTTACGTATTTTCTTAAATCTACAAACTCAGTATTGTAGTTGGACTTATCAGCTGCTGATTTAGTGTTGTCCATGGCCAACGTAGCGAGCTCACTCATACGTTTGAGAGCAGCACCAGCCCGCTTAAGAAACCCATCTTGGGTTTGGCTGTAGGATACAGCACTGGTGATATTGTTTTGAACGCTTCGATTACGCTCAATTTGCGCATCGAATTTTGAAGCCACGGCAAAGCCTGCAGCGTCGTCATGAGGTGCCACCACCTTTGACCCTGAAGCTAATCTTGCCAGAGAGACGTTTAGTCGATCAGTCGATTCGTGGAGCATCCGCGAAGCACGCAGAGCACTCGTATTAGTATTAATAACCATTTTGACAATTCCGTTTGTCGTTGTTAAGTCAGCGTCCGTGCCGACAGAACTTTTATCGGGTGTTCCCTCCCGTGTGAGTTGCCAGGCTTCACAAGGCCTTACACCCTATATATCGGTTGCCCTAGGAGACTACTTTAGCCAAAAAAAAAGCCCCATGACTGGGGGCTTCGAACGAACTCAAATTTTTAGCTATTTTTAGCAGTAAACTAGACAAAGTGGGTTAATTGGAGTCATATTATTGATAGAATGTACCTTATTTACGTGTTTTTCCTCTAAAATCACCCCTGCATCTACGAGCTTCATATTATTTGTATTCACGATGGGTCGGGCCAATTCCATACCTGGCCTGAGCTCAATGAGCAGTATTTCCCTTTCACCACGAGGCATCCGCGTTAACGGCACGGCCTGAACGAGTGCACGGACTGCATCCGGGTCAAAGACTCGATCTGCCAACTCCGTCTCCATTTCACGGATCAGGGCCATATCAGCCATATTTTGGTTACAATAATAAATAACTGGACCCAAAAGTCTCGCAAGTTTTGGAATTGTCTCCCCTTTTAGTTTATCAGGATACCCACTTCCATCCCAATTTTCATGATGGTGACGAACAATCTTAGCTACTGGAGCATAGGATTCATTGAGAGATAACAAAGTTTCCTCCGCAAGTCCCGGGTGCTTCTTGATAACGTCCATTTCCTCAATTGTGCACTTGGCAGGACTACGCATCCACCGCCTTACCATGCCAATTTCGCAACTCATTAGGCCAACATCATGAGTCTGCGCAGCGAGACTAAGAATATGTGTTTCGTCATCAGTTAGTCCCATCGAGTCGGCGATGGTAGCGCATAGCGCTTTCGCGCGCATGGCAGTATTTCCCAAATTAGGATGAAATGTATAAAGCATACGATTCATTGCCGCCAAGGCAATATTCTCATCATCCTGCGAATACGATACAGATACCCGGGTTGCCGGAGCCGCATCCTCGCCTGAATCCTCGGATGCTTCTGTGGTCGCACCGAGATTTGCATTAGCTTGACTAACCGATTGTTCGGCTATTTGAAGTTTTTCAGTTAAAGTTTCAATGCGGTTTTCCTGTGCTTCAATCTCCTTTAACAAACTATAACGCTCAGCTGCATTAAGAGCAGCAACCTTCATATCATTGGTCATCCAAGGCTTAGTTAAATAGCGAAAAACCAAACCTTTGGTCACAATCTTAGTCATTTCATCGACCCCAACTCCACTGGCTAACAAAATTCGACTGCCATCGGGTTGCATTTCTTTGGCTAATTCAAGAAGCTTAACGCCGGCCCCAGGACCGCCCATATCGTGATCTACAAGAATGACCCCAAACATCTCACTTTTCAGGTGTTCTGTAGCCATTGTATCAGTATCAACGGCCGTCGTATGAAAACCAAGTGCCCCCAATTGGTCCTTCACTGCCTGTAGTACTGCGGGATCGGCATCAGCCGCTAACACCTTTTTTGAGTTTTGATTGCTATATTCTCCAGCCATTTCCAGTTAACTCCAAATTATTACCTATTCTGAGGGTGACGGCTTGTATCCAAGCATGCCTCTTTGCTTAATCAAGTTGACCACTTTTTCAGGGACCATTAGTTCCCAATTGTGGTCGCCACACCGAATTTTCTCAAGTGCATCACGGGAAAATAATGTGAGATAATCCTCCCGAAAATCGTCGATACTCCGAATAAAACCATTACTTGATAAATAATCAAAAAGACCTTGTAAATGCTCTGGCACCTCTAGATTTTGTGCATTCACGATGTTGTTTCCGGGATCCTCGGTTGGATAGATGTAAAGTCGCAAGTCATTCTTAAACATCCTTCCGAATGATTCAAGAATGCCTCCCTCCAAACTTTCATAATATTTCTCTTCAAATAGCTCTTTTAATGTCGGAATCCCCATCGCGACACCGATAGGTTCCTTCGTATAGCGAAGCAAATATCCTGCCAACCTATAATATTCAGCGAAATTCGACACCATAACGTGGTAATTTTCTGATAATTCATCGCCCACAGCACCCAAAATATCCACCCGATCCAAAAAATCGCTTTGATCAATCTCCCCGCTGTCCTGAAGATTGTGCAAGGTCATCTCAAAAAGAACCGTAACTTTCTCATTCTCCATATTTGATTCGTGAACAAATTGCGCCATAGCACTCTGAAGCATATGGAGTGTGGTATGGGTCACAGGCCGAAAACTACCGCGTTCCACAATAATTGATTTTCCATGAAGCACCTCCGTAGGATGCACCACTTCTCCAGATACATTGAAGAGCGATGCCCGGGCGAGGCCTTCTTTAACCAGTTCCAACGCCATTAACCGATTGTCCACCTCTGCATAATCCGGACCGGCAAACCTCGCCATGCCAATTTCTGCACGCCAAGGTTCAAGATTCTCCAATAAACTACTAAGAATTTTATGGGGATCTTTAGTATACTCCATGGCAGCATGCACTAAATTAACCCCAATTACACCAACTGCCTCCTGTTGCTTTATATTATCTTTTTCAAATAAACGCGTATGGATAACTATATCGTTGGGTTCTTTGCCCGGCGCACCTTGAAAACGGATTCCCATCCAGCCTAAGCCATCCTGTTGGCGACTATAACTGCGTGCAGCAATCGTATCAGCAAAAACAAAAAAACGTGCCTCGGCTCCTCGTTCATCAACTAAACGTTTCTGCAATAAACCGTACTCGTGATCGAGCATGTGTTCCAAACGTTGCTGACTCACATAACGCTGACTCTTACCATAGATCGCATCACTGACAGCCATATCATATGCGCTCATACTTTTGGCAACTGTACCAGCAGCGCCTCCAACACGGAAAAACCAACGGGCTACCTCTTGTCCCGCGCCAATTTCTGCAAAAGTTCCATATTTATTGGGATCAAAATTGATCACCTGGGCTTTTTGCGCAGTACTAAGCTTCTTCTCCTTCACTGTTATCATCTCCACCCAGTCCGAAGGACTTCAAGTCTTCGCGTGCTTTTTCCACTTCCAGATCCAAATCCAGATCCAAACCATAACTCATTTGATATTGTGACAAGAACTGCCATTCAGGCAGTTCTTCGAAGGGTTTATCATAATCCATGATACGCGCACCATAAATGTTAATCTGTTTATAGTTGGTTAACGCATCAGCTACACCTACGCATGCAGAGAGAAATTTACTGTTATCGGGCTGATTGCCTTCTTGTACGTTAAACGGATCATGATGATACCACACCGCGCGAATAACCTCTAAGTGAGCCTGAAGGCACTCGCACACTGCGGCACCAATTTGCGCATGTGAAACTCCTAAAAATTCCTGTTCGACCACCACATGTCCGCTGCCCCTTTCAGTAGCACGAATAATAATACGGTCAAAATCTTCCGGAAAATAATGCTCCAAGACGAGCTTGCCACAGTCATGCAATAATCCCGAAAGGTATTCTGACCCACAGAGAGGTCTATATGCTGCAGCTACGCGTTCAGTAAGGCGAGCCACCAAAATACTGTGCAACCAAAATGAATTCCAATCCACCTGTGATTTGAGATGTTCAAAATTCTTCATTACCCCCATGGATAGGGCAATCCGTCGAATCTCGCTCATACCGATCATCATTAAGGCCTGATCAAGGCTGGAAATTCTTCGCGCAGCAAATCCCACTGAACTAGCTACTTTGATTATATCTGATGCCAACCCTGCATCCATTTGAATCACTTCTGCCACCTCCTCCATCTGACAGTTTTCGTCCCGAGATAACTGACCTAGTTTAATGGCTGCAGCCGAAAAAGGAGGAATTACTGTTTCGCCTGATAGTAGATAAATCAACTTATCGGCAACCCATTGCTTATCGGGCACTTCACATGTCAAATATCGCTTGAGACGTTCAGGATCATTAGGCACCGAAAGACTGTGCCGAGAAAATCCCTACACTGCCAATGAAAAAAAGAATCCGATGAGTCACCCCCACCCTATCAGGGCAACGGTGGCAGACCTCCTGGTTTATCACCGGGTTTGGGTAAGGGAGGTAACGCGGGCTTCTCGTCTCCTGAGGTAGAAGGCATCGGGGGTAAACCTCCAGGACCATCACCCGGCTTCGGTAAGGAAGGTAACGCGGGCTTCTCGCCTCCAGCGGCAGAAGGCAACGGTGGCAGACCTCCTGGTTTATCACCGGGTTTGGGTAAGGAAGGTAACGCGGGCTTCTCGCCTCCAGCGGCAGGCATCGGCGGTAAACCTCCTGTCTTCGGGGTAGGCAGTTTTTCATTGCCAGACTTTAATGAAGTCGGTCCTGATGAAACCTCATCGTCTGTATCATTTAATCTTTGTGCACGTTCGTCGGCAATCCGCTCAAGTTTTCTCTCGAGCGCTTTACGTTCCAGCTCCTTTGCCTTGTCAGTAGTAGATCCACTTGCTCCCGGAAGGGGGGGCACATCAGTTTTACCAGAGGGCAAAGGCGGTAAAGCAGGGATATCAGCCGCCGTTTCACTAGGTCTTAATGCTGTTACGGGCAAGGGAGGAAGATCAGGTTCTGGCCCCTCGGTGCTGGGCTTTGGTAAAGGTGGCAATTTAACTTCAGAACTCTGCTGAATAGGTTCAGCTGGCTTTGCCACTGACTTCTTTTCCCTGCCACCAAGGAGTTTTCCAAAAATCCCTCCCTTTTTTTCCGGCTTATTTTCTTCAGCCGATCTGACCGCTTCAGTAGGCTTATCATCTCCCGCCTTCAGTTCGGGGTTTGGCAACTCCGGCAAATTCGGGAGAATAGGTTTTTCATCATCTTCGATTAGATCTGGTAAAGTGGATTTCTTTTCCGGTTTTATAATTGCCGGCAAAACAACCTTATCACTCTCATTTTCTATAGCTGGACTTACAGCCTTAGGCGGGGGAGGCATCTTTTCCGGAGTCACCTTAACAGATTCAACCTCAGCTTCTTTTGATTTTGGGAATGCAGAAAGCTCAACCTCAATTTCCCTTTCCAGATCTGGCACTCTCATCTGTTCGCGATCAATAACTGGCTTTTCCTTCATTGAAGAGGAAGATGTCGTAAGGGGTGGTAAATCAGCTTTGCTTGGCTTGGGCCCTGGTTTTTTGGGCAGGGTCGGCTCCAAGTCCGGTAAAATCGGTTTGCTTTGATCAATCACCGGCGCAACAATCTCCTCTTCCTCACGTACCTGCATTAAAAGATCCGCCTCGTGTTCAGCCACTGAAAGCCTGCGCTCCGCCTTCTTTTCATTGGCAAGGGCAATCCTTCTCGCATCCACCTTGGCAGAAAGATCACGTATTTCTTCGCCTTCTATATTTACCTGCTCGGTAAACTTCTCTGCTTTCTTCCCGACTACCTCGAGTTCATGTTCAGTTCTGGAATGTTCATCATCTTCGGCAAATTTGATGTGGCGAACGCGTTCTTGGAATTGCAATTCCTTGTTCTTAAGGTCCTGCTTTAGCCTGATCTCTTCTTCGTCTTGTTCTCTTTTATCCTGTTCTCGTGCTTGCTGCTCCGCCTCTTTAACTTTCAAACGTTCCTCAAAACGCTCCTGCGCTATACGACGGTCTTCTTCCCGTTGACGATCCTCTTCTGCTTCTTTTTGAAGGCGATCGGCGTTTTCATCACGCATCAACACCAATTCGCTCTTCAATTCTTGAATACGATCTTCATCCTCGAGAGAAGCTGTTTTTCTGGTGCGGATTCCATGACGTATAAGCTCTTCCTCGTGCGCTTTTTCTTGCTCCAGTTTTTCAATCGCCGCTTCGGTCTTCTCCTGACGCGATAAGTCAGTTTGTTTCAGCTTTTCGATCTCTTCATTACATTGCTCTAAACCTTTTTGAGCTTTTGCCAGAGAACTCTTGTGGGCCTCAAGTTCTTCGCGTACCGACATCTCCTCGCGCATTCGGGCCTCTTCCAGCTCCCTCATTGCAGCCTTCACTGCAGTTTCAGCTTCAATTCTTGATTTGCGTTTGGTATCAATCGGGTTTATCGCAGGCTTGTCACGGTGGCGAGCAGCAAACTTCTCCAACTGTTCCTCAGTTGGCTTTTCTTTTTCGCTTATTTTGCCATCACCATCGGTGTCAAAAGTCTCCAGAAGTTCCTTTTTCAGCGCTTCAGCTCTCCCTTTGACTCCTTCTTCAGATTCTGAATCAGAGTCTTGTTTGATGGGTGAGGAAGGATACGGCAAAGGAGGAAGTGAAGCTTTTCCTTTTGGCTCTTCAATTTTGTTTAACGGAGGTAATACAGGGGAAGATCCCTCTGCCTTCTTAGAAGGTATCTGCGGTAACGTTCTATCTGCGGTGCCCAGTTCAGATGGCTTAGGAAGCCCAGGCTTCGGTAACTGAATGTCTGTAGCTCCGGTAGTTCGCTTTGGTGGAGGAACTGACGGTTCCAGATCGTCCTTTGCCGAATCACCGACACCCGGGGGCAAACCCGGTTCGGGAAGTTTAATTTCCGCGGGTTTAGGCAGCGAAGGTAATCCGGTAGCTGGCTTAGCAAGCGCTGGAGATACAGGAGCCTTAACTGGAGGTTTTGGTTCAACCGGTGTAGCTTGAATCGGTGCAGGAACTGCGACTTTTGGAATATCTGAAGTCGGCGAAACCGATACGGCCTCCTTTGGAGTGTGCTTTGCCAGTTTCGAAGACATCTCTTCGACTATCGCTGAATTAGAAGTATCACCCGCAATATTGTACATACCGTCAGGATCAGCAACCAAATCATAAAGTGATGTTTCCCCAGAATCAAAGACTACATACTTGTGCGTTGCCGTTTCAACGCCCCGACCATTGGGCTCAAGCTTTACTGGACCATTACCTAAATCTTGTTCCATGCCTGCCATATCCGGTGGGAACTCAATCGGTTGGCCATCAAGTAACATCACACTGAAAAAAGAGTCTTCAGATTCTGAATCAATCGCAGGCGGTGGCTCAAAAACTGGTACATTTTCAAGGTTAGGTGAGAGTTCTGTAGCGGGAGCAGGAGAAGGTGGAGTTGTGGGGATTTCAGATGGACTACCCACTGCAAGCGCGGTTGGAGCAGCGGGAGCAGGTCCGGGAGCAGCGGGAGCAGCGGGAGCAGGTCCGGGAGCAGCGGGAGCAGGTCCGGGAGCAGCGGGAGCAGGTCCGGGGGCAGGTCCGGGGGCAGGTCCGGGAGCAGCGGGAGCAGGTCCGGGAGTTCCCGCCAACGGTGCAACCGGAGGCGCAGACAAAATTCCTCCTGTCAATGGCTTAGTACCTCCTGGCCCGACCCCCGGAGCCGGCGGTGCAGCGCCTTCTGGAGATTGTCCCTCACTCATAACGATACTTTCGTGTTACACATTCTTGGCTCAACAGATTCCGTAGGTAATAACTTTATGCTGGGTAAATCAGTTAGAAACCCGTGCTTAAACCGCAACTTAGTATCACCATCAACATGGACTGTCGACCCCCATTTCCCTCTCTGAACTGCGGCTTGCCCAAGGAACATTCTAAGCCTAGCTTTGAGGGCCGATGACCCATATATTCGCCGCATTACTCGTAGCAGTGTCTGCCGGAAAAGACCAAACTCTGCATCTTTACGAATTAAACACAGAATCTGGCACACTAACGAAAAGAGACAAATATGAGCTGTCCGGTTCTCCTGGCTCACAATGCGTCAGTCCCGACGGCAAGACCCTGTACGTATCAGTACGCTCAGCAAATAGCGTTGCCGCCTTTCGAATTGATCATAAGGCGAAAACCTTAGTCTCATTAGGCTTAACAGAAATCGGAGCCAATGCTGCTTATGTCGCCACAGACCGCACTGGTCGCACCCTCCTTTGGGCCAGCTACAGCGGGGGAGTAGTCGGCAGTCATGCTATCAATAAGGATGGGTCAGTACAAACCGGAGGCTTAAGCCGTATCGAAACCGCACGATGTGCACATGCCATACTCCCTGACGCCTCGAATCGTTTCGCCTTTGTTCCACACACTGGACCGAATGCAGTGTATCAGTTCCGTTTCGATGCTAAATCCGGTAAGCTATCCAAAAATAGTCCGCTAACTGCCAGCCCGGCCGTAGGCTTGGAACCAAGGCATCTAGCTTTTCATCCTAAGTTGCCGATCGTGTACTGCGATGATGAAAAAGGAGATAGTGTCACTGCCTATAAGCTCAATCGTAATACCGGCCAACTCAAAGCCTTTCATACTGTCAGCACTTTGCCTGTTGGCTTTGATGGAAGCAAAAATACGTGTGCTGATATTGAAATTTCAGCGGACGGAAAATTTATCTACGCATCAAACCGTGGCCATAACTCTATAGCCGGCTTTGCCGTAGACGCCAATACCGGTAAACTCAATAGTATAGGTCAATTTGTTACGGGAGAAACACCTCGTTCATTTAATCTAGGACCGAATAGCAAATGGCTGGTTGCCGCTGGTCAACGCTCCCACGATCTTCACATCTATAAACGCAATACTAAAT
>CAJWKQ010000123.1 GCA_913041895.1 uncultured Verrucomicrobiales bacterium | reverse complement strand
TCGCGCATAGCCTCCAGTCCTGTTTCTGCTGATGATTCATCAGTTAAGTTTTCAAAAGGGACTTATCCAGAACGTATTTCGACAATTAATGTTTCTCGTATCGTTATGCGACCTGTGCCGGTGAAGTATCGTAACCGGATTATGGATAGCCGGACAGGAGTTTTGCTCGCTAATGGGGATTTTGTTGAAGGACAAATGCAAAGCCTCGATAATGATACGCTGGTGGTAAGCTCGGTGCTTTTTGGGGTAAAAGTTTATGGAATTGATCAAGTAATGGCGATTGTGTTGGCTGAGATTAAAACTCCTGCAAAGACTTCGAGATTTAATCTGCGATTAGAAAACGGATCACATTTTTGCGTTCGAGGGTTCAGGGTCGATGATAAAGATATTATTGTGGACGATCCATCGGTTGGAAAAATGAAAATTCCCTTGACCGAATTCAATGAGATGCGAGCTATTGTTCGCTAGGATTAGGCACCCAGACGAAAAGAAAAGGCCGAGGTTTCTCCCGGCCTTTTTTGATTATTAATAACTCTGGTTTTAGTTCGCCGATAACTTGTGGCTCTGGGAGTGGCTGTTGAATTCCGGTGCGTACATGCATTGGATATTAGCCATACCAGTCTGGTATTCGCCCTTGTGTTGGACTCTAACATTGTACTCGAACACATAGACACCTTTGGGTAGGTAGTCGATGTAGAAGTGTGAGGCAGTGTCACGGGTCATTTCATAGTAACCGAGACCATCTTGATACTTGTAGCGGCTTAGCACGTTAGTTGGCTCGGTGCCGCTGCCGCGTTGATCTTTCATGTGTACGTATTCCATGTCGCGATCGGTCCTAAGTACCAGACGTACCACTAATTCATCGCCTGTCTTTACGCCTCCTTGTACCGGCTTAAGTTGTGGGCCTTGGGCGGTGTTTACCTTTGTGTAGAGTTGCTTGGTAAGTTTTAGTGGGGTGTCTTCGTGAGGTGTAATCTTGGATATATCTTCCAAATACTGCCAGTGTACGCTTCCCCAAGCTACACCTTCATCGTGTTTGGTGACCTTGATGTTGCCGTAGCTGGATTTAACATCACTGCCCAAGAAGCGGTGTTGGTAGAATCCGGTGCCAGCTTCTACGTTCTCAGGTTCGATTTTGGTATCGCCCACTGTTACCTCCACTAGGGCTTCACTAGAGAGCGGGTTGGCACCCTGCAAGAGTAACGCATAGCATGCATCAGCTGTTGCCTTGGTGGTTTTCCAATCCTGAGTTTGCTTCTGTTTAATGAGCCATACTTTGGCATCTTCTAAAGCGTTGAAATCCTGTGTTACTTCATGGAAGGCTTCGATCATCATTGCCTGAGTCTCAATTGGGGCACGGTACCACCAATGGCTGAGTTCCTGATCTCGCCAGAAGAGACCCATTTCCTCGTTGCTAACGGAGCGTTCCTTAACGGACTTAATGATCAACTTGGCCAAGTCATTGTACTGGGCTTTACGTTCAAATCGGCCGAAGCGGTTCATGGCAATGGCTACTTGAGCTTGGTTCATCCTTGAGAGGCTTAGGAAGTACTGGGTGCCATCTTTCTCCTTTTTGATGGCTTGCCCGAGGAAGTAATTGATTGCTTCCAAGTGCTGTTTGGCGACCGGGCGATCCTTCAGGAAGAAGGAGCGACAGTAGAGATACTGTGCAATCAGTGAGGTGAGGTTGTTGTTGTTCAGGTTTCCATGTTGTTGGATATGGCGATATTTTTTATCAATCCAGCCATCCAGTCTGTTAACAGCCTTTATTGCCATGGCCTGATCGATCTCCACATTCATTGCGCGCATGCGTCCGAAGCCTGTGGTGATATATAAGGTGATATAATCACTGGCACGGCCGCCGGGCATCCAAGGCCAGGCTCCGTCGGCAAACTGAGTTTCGCGTAGGCGACGCATGGCAGCTAGGGTTTCATTGGCTAAGCGTTGATCTTCAAAAAGGATACCCACATTACGGCGGGCTTTACTTTCGCTCTTGGCCTGACGAAGCCAAGGGGTTTCTTCAAGCATCACCCCTTTTAAGTCCTGGTTCTTCTCCAGTGGACTATCAAGGGCAGGAGTGTTGCGCCATTTTTCAAACACCTGCTCGATGCGGGGATCGCTCTTGGCTATGTGGTGAGCGAGTCCGTTTGCATACAAGCGGGTAAAGGTACTCATCGTGCTTGGGTGTGGGCTTTCCATTAAATAGGGAAGGGCCATTACCGCGTACCAATTCGGATTGGATACCATTTGCACAGTGAAGCGCTCATGCTTGATGGTGTCGCTCTTATCGGAGGCGACAAGTTTATCGAACTTAAAGTTCTTACTCTTTGCGCCACGGATTGGCAGCGGGAGACTTTCAGTTACAAAGATATGGCGACTTAAGACAGGCAACATAGCTTGCTCGCCATCAGTCACCTTATCGGTGCCGCCTACAGCTTTGTAGGTGAGAAATCCAAGGTTGTCGGGCACGGTCAGGCGCCACGAGTAGGTCTTACTCTGGTTGGCTGGGACGACGAATTGTTTATCCAGCTGAGTATTGCCCAGAAGATCATCCACATTATCTTCTGTGAGGGTGTCAGAGAATGTAAGGCGAACCTTTCCGGTTTGCTCCTTTTCGGTACGGTTGGCGACCTTTACGGTGAATTCCAATTGATCGCCTTCACGCAGGAAGCGTGGCGGGTTAGGTTGCACCATGATGTCCTTTGAAGTGACTGTGCTCCCAGATAGGAATCCGCTGCGCAGTTCATTGTCATGTGTGAAACCCATGAATTTCCATTTTGTCAGGGCCTCTGGCATATTGAATTCCAAGCGAACTTCACCGTCTTCATTGGAAACAAGATGCGGCATGAAGAATGCTGTCTCCTGAAGATTCTTGCGGGCGGCAACTTGTGAAAGGTCAGGCCCAGTCTGAGTGCCTCCACCTTGTCCGGATCCCTCACGTTTGAGCGCTCTGTTCAGCTGTTCCTCAGGAGCACTTTCAGCATCATCCATGGCCATTGCTGCTCCACCCATTGCAGGGGCAGCTTTTCTCATTGCCATCATAGGTGCGGGTGCACCTTCAGCTTCAGCCATTTCCATTCTGGGAGCTCCACGGCTCGAGAAGGCCATAGTACGTTGTTTTCGGGCCCCGTAGTAGCTGTAACCTGAAAGGTTGGCAGCGATTTCACGTGGGAAGGAGCGGTAGCTCATAGAGGCATTTTGATAATTCTGACGCATCCATGAACCCTGCAGGTGCTGCATGCCTTTGTTCATGTTTACAAACTGTTGGTTTAGGCGTGCGTAATCCTGACGGAAGACGTTCATCGCTGTCTGCCACTGGTGTGGTTTGTACTGGTCGAGGCTCTCGTCATAAAGAACGGCAGCCATTTCGGCTACGACCTTATCGGCATCTTTGCCGCTAATAACTGCAGTCCATTTTTCTTTTTGTCCGGGCTGCAGTTTGTCCGTGAAGTGCTCCCACTTGACGGTGAGGTTTTTATTGTTCCAGGGAACGCTCACCTTATGGCTTGAAAGGTATGCACGGTTTTCTCTAACCATGGTGACATGCAGGGTGAATCCGCCACGCATAGCTTCATCAACGGCTTGACGAATAGCCAGCTGAGTCAGACCGCGTTCGGTCCAGAAGCTTTGGAGGACTTTGCGGCGATGCTCGATTTCAATGAAGGCACGAGCTTCATCGTAACCGCTTCCCCAGAGCGCCATAAATTCTTCGCCCGGCTCGACGGTCCAAGTTTTTGACTTGATCATATGAGGTATGCGGATGCCCAGCTTGGCTGCTCTTGGGTTCAATACCTGTATTGGCGCTTCTGCAGTAACTTTCTTACCAAAACGATCCTGTGTCTCGAGGACTGCCCGGTAGGCACCTTCCTTCAGCGCAAAATTGAAGTTTGCCTGTCCACTCTTGTCGGTGGTGAATCCCTTCTGCTCAATAACCTTGCCCAATTCCCAGGAATTGACATTGGAGGCATCCGGGGCAGGAATGAATTCTGGGGCGAAACGTCCGTTACGCATGGGCATCACATTAAACCGGTTGTTATTGAGTTTTGCTCGTTCCACACTCTTTGGTTGGTTCAATGCGTAAACCTTTAGGGTGCCTTCAACTTGCTGGCCGATGCCATCGAGCGATGTAGTGCTGAGGTCAATGGTAACCGCTTCATTTTGGGTTTGCCAATCAGCAGCAGAAACACTGGCTTTGAGGGCTGTGTATCCAAGATTGATGGAATGACTGTCGCTGCGGGTTTCGCCGGTTGTGTCAGTCACATCAGCGTGGATGGTATAGCGGAAGGTAGGTTCATCCTTCGGAGACACACTGTTGTCGGGTTTCGCATTGAACTTCACACCAAAGGAGCCATCTGCTTTGGTGGTTGTGGTACCATGGGCGATTTCCTGGTTTTGGCCACGAGGCATCGGGCGCCACCAATAACGGTAGCCATACCAATCAGGGTAGCGAACTTCGCGAACTACACGCCATTTAACCTTGGCTTCATTAATGGCTGCACCAGTGTAAGCAGTGGCTTTACCTGTGAGGTTAATTTCACCATTGAGTTTCCCAGCTGTTTCCGGGGCTTTTACATCCACTTCAAACTTCGGGCGCTTGTATTCCTCGACGTTAATACTCGCGGAGCCGCGAGGTCCGGTGGTGACCTGTAGGGTCATGCGGCCTAAAACTCGGTCTCGTGGAGCGGTAAATCTTCCGCTAAAGGAGCCGTAATCATTGGCACGATGTTGTTGCCGTGTGATTTCTTTGCCATTGCGATCGCGGAAAGCAACTGTCACCACCGAATTGGGGATAGTGCGGTAATTGTCATTATGTTGGTCCACGTGAATGGCAAGGCCTTTGTATTCTATTGTTTGACCGGGCCGGTAGAGGGAGCGGTCGGTGAAGAAGATCGTGCGGTCGTAAGGGCGAGGGTTATTGATGCGACCGTGGTTGTAGGCATCATTATAAGTGCTAAGTTGCTGATTGCCTTTACTAGCCAGAATTAGATAGCCGCGGTTGTTGACGGGAAATATGAAGTGGCCGTTTTCATTGGATGTAGTGGGAGCGACTTCTTGGCGGGCGTTGCCGTTGCGAGTCCAGGCGCGAACTTTGGCGTTGGGGATTGGCTCGCCACTTTTAGCATCCAGAACAAACCCTTCGATTTTGCCATTACCGCTGCGTTGGCGCATCACGATGGCTAAATCGCTGGCCCAGAAGCTAGTGTAATAGCAAACGTTGTTAGCCTCGTTGAAATTTTTGTTATGACTGCTGATGAGGTAATAGAACCCTGCCGGTAAGTCTTTGGGTGCCTTGATGGTTTTCATTGCCTCATGATAATCGGTTGTCGGGTCGAGCTTGATGCTCCATTCCTTGATAACTTCAGCGCGTAGAAGGGCGCGACGTTCGTTGTTATCCAGCCACTGAGGGTTGCCGCGTTTACGCTTCATGGCTGCCTCCCAGTTTTCGCCAACAACACGGAAGTGGATTTGTTCCACGTTGCGGTACTTGATTGTGATGTCAGGTTGCGGATCATTCCACACCCGCTCAATTGTGACGTTTGAGGTTTTGGCTTCGATTTGATTGACCAGGTTGTTGCACATTGCTCCGCCAGGCGTTTTCGGGAATGCATTCCGACCTTGAGAGGCAATTTTATGGGCAGCAACTTTATTTCCATCTTGGTCCAATGACTGAGCCATATGATAGCGAGCTCGGGCACTAATGCGGTGGTCGGCCCAGCTGTTTACAAGTTGTTTTATAGCGGCACGGTAGCGCTCATTTTTGTTTTCCCCGAAAGCCTTGTTCTTACCAAAGTTAATACGGCTTAGGTCAGCGTCGATGTAGGCGCTTTTGTCTGCATCATTCTTATGAAAGCGGAGGAGATCCTGATAAAGCTTAAGGGCTTTAACCATACGGGAATCCTTATCAGTGGTTTTTATGTTCCACGCCATAAATTTCTCGGCGTTGTCAAATATCGGGTCATTGCTATTGAGTTCAAATGCATCTTCAGCCTTGGCTCCGGCCTGTTCGCCACTGCTGTAAAATTGCAGGGCATTGAAGACTAAGAAGTCGTACATCGTTGGGCGGAAGGAATCCGGTTGACTGCCTTTTTGCAGAAGGTCGTTATAATCAGCGACGGGCGTCTTCTTGAGGATTGCTTGATGTGATAAGGCGGCATTGAATTGTTTATCGATTTCAGTGTAGATGCGCGGTAGATCCCAGGTTTCAAAATCATCATTGGGTGCGGCGCCGGTGCGGCTTCTTTGGATGAAACGCCAACGGTTTTGTTGGAAGTAATGCCAGTACCAGTTGGCAAGAACTGCAGCCATCATTGGCTTCATTTGAGCGGGAGCTTTTTCGATCTCCTCCTCCATGCGCCTAATTTTTTCCTGTGCCTTGTTGCCTTGAATGTTCCCTTCCAAAGAGATTTTCCTGCCAACGGCCTTGATGGCTTCAGCATAGTCTTTCTCAGAGATTGTTTTCTTTATAATAGGATCCAAGTGCTTAATTGCGGTCTTGGGTAACCCTTTTTTCAGGGCGGCTTCGTAGGCTTTCCAATGCCCATCCCTAGATAGGTTTGGAATTTGTTGCGATTTGTCCGCTGCATACAGCAGGGTTAGAGTGACTGTAATAAGCGCAAATACAGCGGTTAATTTCTTCATATCAATAACAATTCGTTGTGAATTTGACGGATAATATGCCGAATTACTCCGCCAAAAAGTATGTAGGTAGTTTTAGGATTTTTTCACTGTTATGGCTATGGAAAACTGCCCTGCTTTTGTTTTTCCTGAAAAGATCAACAACCGGGAAAAAGACCGTAAAATTGAAACGTTAATCGTTGATTTTGGGGAGTCTACGTATAAAACTCCCGTCAAACGACTTCTATGCATAAACACATACTTCTCGATACAGATGCCCCTGGTTCCGGCGGCGGAACAACTTTAAATGAGGATGACAAGAGCGCCGTGGATCAGTTGCGAGGGCAGTATGACACCATGAAGGGCGAATTGGCCAAGGTGATTATCGGCCAAGATCATGTGGTCGACGAGATGCTAATGTGTATCCTGTCGCGAGGGCATGGTCTTTTGATGGGCGTACCAGGATTAGCCAAAACCCTGATGGTAAATTCCCTGTCCAAGATTATGAGTCTGGATTTTAACCGTATTCAGTTTACCCCTGATTTGATGCCTAGTGACATAACAGGAACTGATATTTTGCAAGAAGGTGAAGCGGGGAGGAGGCAGTTTGAATTTGTGAAAGGTCCTATTTTCTCTAACATTATTTTGGCTGACGAAATTAACCGAACCCCGCCAAAGACTCAAAGTGCCTTACTGGAGGCGATGCAAGAGCACCGGGTCACCACTGGAGGGGAACACCGTGAGCTGCCTCAGCCGTTTTTTGTGTTAGCCACGCAGAACCCCATTGAGCAGGAAGGCACCTATCCATTGCCAGAAGCACAACTGGATCGCTTCATGTTTCTGATCACTGTGGATTATCCCAATGTTGAGGAAGAACGCCGTATTGCCAGAGAGACAACAGGCACTTCTACTAGTCCGTTGTCTGAGGTGATTGATGGGCCTACATTGCAACGCTATCAGAGTCTCGTGGAACGTGTTCCGGTTCCTGATCATGTTTATGACGGAGTGGTAGATATGGTTCGCATGACTCGACCAAAGTCTGAAGATGCACCGGAGTGGGTTAACAAGTGGGTCACCTGGGGGTCTGGGCCACGTGCAATTCAATATTTGGTGAGAGGCGCAAAGGCTCACGCAGTTTTAAAGGGCCGCTATATAGTTGGCTGGGAAGATGTTGAAGCAGTGGCTAAGCCGGTTCTTACCCATCGGATTCTCACTAACTTCCAAGCCCAGAGCGAGGGTGTTGACAGTCTTTTTGTAATAGAAAAGTTACTGGAAAATATTCGCGACAGGGAAGCGGAGTTGGCTAATCAGTAAATCGCTGTCTCGCTACCAACTTGAACGATTCTGCCTACAGCGAAATCCTAGATGGAGACGTCATTGCCCGACTGTCGGGGCAATTTCTGCATGCACGTCAACCCATGGTGGGAAGCATAGTAGGCCATCACAAAAGCCCTTATCGCGGTTCGAGTGTGGAATTTGCCGAGTATCGAAAATATGTGGCCGGGGATGATCCTCGTCTTTTGGATTGGCGTGTGCTTGCCCGGACCGACCGTTATTATGTACGTGAATTCGAAGCTGACACAAACCTGCGATGTTACGTGGTGATCGATTGTTCGAAGAGTATGGCGTTTGGTGAAAAGGGTGTCCGCAAATTTGACTACGCGCGCAAGATTGCTGCCACACTTTCCTATATGCTGGTTCATCAGGGTGATGCTGTGGGGCTAGAGATTTTTGATGATGGGGTAGCGACAGACATTCCGCCTCGCCGAAATCCACTGCATTTGCGCTATATATTTGACACCCTCGCTGCAGCTGGGCCTCACGGTGAAACCGGTTTGGTCCACGAGTTGCATCAGCTTGCAGAGCGCATTCGCCAGCGCGCGATGGTGATTATTATTTCAGATTGTTTTTGTGATGTTGATGAATTGCTTAATTGTTTTGAACATCTACATTTCCAAAAGCATGATTTTGCACTCTTCCACTTGCTAGACCCGTTGGAGCTGGATTTGGATTTAGACCGGCCCATCCGTTTTCAGGACATGGAGAGTAATGATGTTCTTTTGGCTGAACCGGAGATTATTCGTGATCAATATATTGAAGCGGTTCAAGAGTATTTAACAAAAATTCATGAAGGTTGTAATAAGCACAATGCTGATTACAGAAGGGTGGCGACCAATCAGCCTTATGATTCAGTGATCGCTGACTTTTTGGTCGACCGGGAACAATTAGCCAAGGGTCGGCGATGAACTTTGAGAATGATAAATATCTCTGGGGGCTATTGCTAGGGCTCTTACCGATTCTTATTCATCTCTTTAATCGGTTGCGCCATCGTAAACTTCCCTGGGCAGCCATGATGTTTTTGCGCATGGCCAACCGCAAGTCTACCAAGTATGCCAAGGTTCGGCAATGGTTGGTTCTGCTTTTTCGGATGTTGGCGGTTATGGCTCTGGTGTTTGCCTTGAGTCGTCCGTCGGTTGGAGGAATATTTAAGGGCATGATTTCGGGAAAGCCTGAAGTAATCATGATTCTTGTGGATCGGTCAGCCAGCATGGGTGCTAACCTTGGCGAACAGAACCGGTTGGAGCGTGCTCTAGAGGTAATGATTGATTCGGCAAAGGCGTATGGAAAAGGCGTTCGTTTGGTCGTTATGGAGCATACGGATAAAAGTCCACGCGAGGTTGGGGGAGGTGTGGGTACTTTGGCTAATGTGATCAGTAAAGAAGTTACCGATACTGCTGCTGATATACCGGGCATGCTTGAGGAGTCTGCCGTATGGTTTGA
>CAJWKQ010000122.1 GCA_913041895.1 uncultured Verrucomicrobiales bacterium | reverse complement strand
ACAGGCAATAATTGGCAACTGGGAAAATTCCGATGGTCTACAACTGACAGTAAAAAACCCCTTAACTTTGGCCATCCAGGGAATATCAGCGCACTACTTGCCATCGCCCCGGATAAACGTAATGACAAGCAGAAGGAGCAGCTCAATGATTATTTTCGAAAACAGGATGGAGAACTCCAGAAACGGATTAAAGCATTTGCTGAGGCCAAAAAACCCCGGCCAAAAGACAAGAAGCTGACTGAACTGGAAGGATATCTTTCACGAGCCAAAGCACCTTTGGTTGAAGACCCTAAACTAACTTCACTAAAAAGAGCTGTTGAACTGAGTAAAAAGCAGATTACCAATAAACGACTATATGGAGCACAGGATATAGCGTGGGCTCTCATCAATAACCCGGCATTCCTATTTAACCACTAAATCTCGACAAAGAACAAAAGTTTATTAATATAAATAAGAACGGAGCGAATCATGATTAGAGTACCCGGAGAACTTGGAAAAGATATGTGTGACAGCCACTTGGGCATGACCAGACGTGACGTATTGCGCGTGGGTGGTTCTGGCATGCTTGGCCTTTCACTTGGAGGGATGCTTGAAATGCAGGCACAGGCCAAAGAAACAAAGGTCGGCGGAGGGCCCGGCTGGGGTAAGGCCAAGAGTGTCATTCTGCTCTACTTACAGGGAGGCCCAAGCCATCTGGACTTATGGGATCCCAAACCTGATGCCCCAAGCAACGTCAAATCAATATTTAAACCAATTAAGACCAAACTCCCAGGCGTTAACTTTACCGAATTGCTCCCTAATCTTGCGAAAGTGAATGACAAGTTCACGATGATGCGCTCGGTAAGCTACACGCCCAATGGTCTTTTCAACCATACCGCGGCCATCTATCAAATGATGACTGGCTACACAACTGATAAAGTTAGCGCATCCGGCCAGCTTGAACCACCAAGCCCCAAGGATTTCCCTAACTTTGGATCAAACATTATCCGCCTGAAGCCACAGGAAGAACCAATGCTTCCGTTCGTTATGCTTCCTCGGCCATTGCAAGAAAGCAATGTGGTAGGGAAAGGTGGATCCGCAGGATTTTTAGGCAAGGCATATGACCCATATACTCTCTACCCAACTGGAGATGATATGGACATGGGCAAGATGGCGCGCGTTAAAACTGATGATCTTCAAATGCGCCCCGAGGTCTTTAGCCACCGTCTGAGGCGACGCGCTCGTTTACGTGATGCAGTCAATGAAGCAATGCCGGAAATCGACAAAGCTGTAGCTAAATATAATTTAAACCAATACTACGATCAGGCTCTCAATTTGATTGTTAGTGGGCGCGCACGCAATGCCTTTGAATTAAAACAAGAAAACGCCAAAACAAGAGATCTTTACGGGAGAAACACCTTTGGAGACAGTTGCCTTCTCGCTCGTCGGTTAGTTGAAGCAGGCACTAAAGTGGTGGAGGTTGTTTGGCCCAAGGTTGCTAACAGTAACAACCATTCTTGGGATGTTCACCAAGGTCTACCCAAGCGGATGAAAGAACAGTCTGCACCAATGCTGGATCGCGCCCTTTCAGGACTATTTATAGACATGGATGAAAGAGGTATGCTAGATGAGACCATCGTACTTTGCATTGGAGAATTCGGCCGCAGCCCGCAAATGGGGCTTTCGACAAGCGGGAATAATAATAGTGCAGACGGACGTGACCACTGGCCCTATTGTTACACTGGAGTAATTGGCGGGGCAGGAATAAAACGTGGTAACGTTTTTGGTAAATCTGACAAAACAGGCAGTGCACCGGTAGAAGACCCAATCCACCCGATTGAATTATTGGCCACGATTTATCACGCGTTTGGGATTCACCCCAATACTATTGTTTACAACCACCTCAACCAACCGCGAGAGCTGGTAAAAGCCGAAGCACAGCTCAAACTCTTTGGATAAAAAAGCTTAACCTATCAAGCGATAATCAAAAATCGGGCCGAGTAGTTTTTAGCTTAATGGTTACGTCTAGGGATAATATCCCCCACATTACGGTATTTTGTGGCCAACTCCAGACAACCACCCGTTGACAATTGGCCTACGCAACTACGGTATATTTCTTGCCACGGCGTTTGATGTTCCAATTTGGGCTGCGCATACTTACTGCGCCTTTTCTCTAACACCTGCTCTTCCACCAAAAGGTTCACCTCGCATTTGTTTAAATCTATTCTCACATCATCACCTGTTTCAAGCAGGGCAAAATTACCGCCTATAGCTGATTCAGGCGAAATATTAAGGATGCTGGGGCTCGCAGCAGTCCCGCTTTGGCGCCCGTCCCCCATAGTTGGCAGTGTCCCAACACCCGCTTTTATCAACTCTGCTGGTGGCTGCATATTAACCACTTCGGCTGAGCCAGGATAACCAATAGGCCCACATCCGCGTATAACCAGCATACAGGATTCGTCTATAGAGAGTTCAGGGTCATCAATACGCGCGTGATAATCCTCTGGCCCCTCAAACACGATACAACGGGCTGTAAAACAGCCTTCTTGACCTTCATCTGAAAGGTATTTAGACCTGAAATCCTCGCTAATCACTGATGTTTTAATCAGGGCTGCATCAAATAAGTTTCCTGACAAAACAAGGAATCCAGCTTTTTCCTGTAGCGGGCTTTCAAATCTCTTGATAACATTATCATTTTTTATCGCGGCCCCTGAAATATTCTTTGCAACTGACTCTCCTGAAACAGTTAGAGTGTCAGTATTAATCTTTCCGTTCTCCGCTAATTCACTCAATACTGCAGGTACACCTCCTGCACGGTGAAAGGACTCCCCTAGATACTCACCCGCTGGCTGACAGTTTACCAAAAGTGGGGTTTCATAGCCGATATCCTGCCAGTCTTGAAGAGATAATTCTACACCTGCATGGCGAGCAATAGCCGTAAGATGAATAGGACAATTAGTGGAACCTCCCAGGGCAGAATTGACGACAACTGCATTCTCAAATGCTTGACGCGTCAATACTTTAGATGGGCGTAAATCCTCAGCCACCATCTCAACGATCCTTACCCCAGTACGATAACTCATCTGAAGCCTTTCACGGTAAGGAGCTGGTATAGAGGCACACCCAGGCAAGGACATACCTAAAGCTTCAGCCATACAGTTCATGGAAAGTGCGGTACCCATGGTGTTGCAATGGCCAGCACTGAGAGAAGAAGCCGCTACCTGCTCTATAAATTGTTCATAAGATAATTGGCCTTGCGCATAAGATTTCCTGCCTTCCCATAACATTGTTCCGGAGCCGGCAAGCCTCCCATTATGCCACCCATCAAGCATTGGCCCTCCGCTAAGTACAATAGACGGAATATTCACCGTTACTGCAGCCATTAAACAAGCAGGGGTCGTTTTATCGCATCCAGTAGTTAATACAACTCCATCAAATGGATATCCGTGTAGAATTTCTACTAAACCTAGATAAGCCAAATTGCGATCAAGAGCCGCAGTAGGGCGCCGACAACTTTCTTGTATTGGATGAACAGGAAACTCTATTGGTATGCCGCCCGATGCATAAACCCCATCTCTCACACGCTTAACTGTTTCGAGATGACCTCGATTGCATGGGGTTAGATCACTGCCAATTTGAGCTATTCCAATAATAGGTTTTCCTGTTTGGAGCTCCTCACGCGTTAGGCCATAATTCAGATAACGCTCCATATAGATAGCCGTCATGCCGGCATCATCAGGATCATTAAACCAATTTTCACTGCGCAATTTCTTGATTTGTCCGTCCACGACAAGAATTCATAGCTAACCAACCGTAATATGTCAGCCGCAATGGTCTTGCGCATGACTAATACTTTATACAAAGTATTTCGCCATGTTCTCTTTAAAGGGCAAAAACGCTATTGTTACCGGAGGCGGGTCAGGAATTGGCCTATCGATATGCAAAATATTCGCTAAGCAAGGCGCTCATGTCGATATTCTGGATATCGATACTGAATCCGCAGAAAAAACCGCAAGTGAAATAGAAGAGGGTGGCGGATCAGCCAAACCTCATACTTGTGATGTCACCCAACAGACTGAAGTGAAAGAGATTTTTGAAAGGATTTCTATAGATAAGCCCATCGACTGTTTAATCAACAATGCTGGAATCGCCCACGTTGGTAATGTACTAGATACATCGGAAGAAGACTTTGACAAAGTAATGAGCGTCAATGTCAAAGGAGTATATAATTGCCTCCAAGCCGGCGTTAAACATATGAGGCCAAATGGAGGATCGATAGTAAATATTGCCTCAACAGTCAGCGTAATGGCCATCGATGATAGATTTGCATACTCCACAAGCAAAGGAGCCGTGCTTTCTATGACATACGCTACCGCCCGTGATTTCCTCAAGGATAAGATACGGTGCAACGCCATTTTGCCAGCTAGAATACATACTCCATTTGTAGAAGGTTTTATCCAAAAGAATTATCCGGAAAATTTTGATGAAATGTTTGAACAACTTTCCTTAGCCCAACCGATTGGACGCATGGGCAAGCCCGAAGAAGTGGCCGCCATTGCAGTATTTTTATGCAGCGATGAAGCTTCCTTCATCACAGGTTGCCCCTATCCCGTTGATGGAGGCACCCTACATATTCGATAGAGATAAATCAGTTGTCTTTCAACTCATACATCTAACCTTATAACTCAAACTTGCAGTACTTAGTGCCTTGTGAAATCTTTCACAAGCTTATGGGACATTTAAAACTCCACATCCCTGGACCTGTCGAGGTTAGCGAAAAAACATGGAAAGCTATGGCTACACCAATGATTGGCCATCGTAGTGAAAATTTTCAAGATCTCTACAGTAAGGTTCAACCTCAACTACAGGAGCTGTTGGGAACTGAAAGGTTGGTGTATCTAAGCACATCTTCAGCATGGGGAATCATGGAGGGAGCTATTAGAAACCTTGTAAACGAGAAACTACTATGCTGCATGTGTGGAGCCTTTTCAGACAAGTGGTTAGACGTTGCTAATCGTTGTGGAATTAAAGCTGAAGGCCTTCAAGTTGAATGGGGCTCCCCTATCCTTCCCAAAAAGATTGATGAAAAATTGGACTCAGGTAATTTTGACGCGATCACTCTGGTTCATAATGAAACCTCTACAGGATTAATGAATCCGCTTGAGGATATATCCAAGCTGAAAGAAAAATATCCTGATGTAATGTTCATTGTAGACAGTGTCACATCAATGACAGCTGTTCCTCTCCATTTTGACAAACTTGGAATTGATGTCCTATTAGCAGGTACTCAAAAAGCGTGGGCCCTCCCTCCTGGGTTTGGTATATTTGTCGTTTCTGCTAAAGCTCTGGAGCGTGCCGCAAAAACTGAAACACGGGGATATTATTTTGATTTTCTTGAATTCCAAAAGAACGCTGAAAAAAATATGACCCCTAGTACCCCTAGTATTCCACATATAAATGCTATGTCGTCTAAATTAGACGAGTTCTTTTCAGAAGGATTAGACAATCGTTTTGCAAGACATCAGAAAACCAACAAAATGACAAGAGAATGGGCCTCAAAACATGGCTTCACTCTCTTTCCTGATGCAGGTTATGAATCCATTTCCTTAACTTGTGTTAATAATGGCGCAAAAAAGGAGGGCAGAATAGTGGATGTCCCCCGCCTGCAAAACTTAATGAAGGAAAAAGGCATTCTTATTGACGGTGGATATGGCAAAATCAAAGGCCTAGCGTTTCGCCTCTCAAACATGGGTGATGAAACCGAAGAGACAATCGGAGATCTCATCACCAAACTAGACGACTCGATGAAAGAATTAGGCTAACCCGCTAAGGAGCCACCGCCAATTTTTCGTCACTGAATTCACCACCCATTAAGACCCCCTGCTCCTTATAGGGTTTTAGCATGAAATGGGTAACTGTTGATATCACCCCTTGAATAGTCGCCAACTTCTCAGACACAAATGAAGAAACTGACCGTAAATCTCGCCCTTCAACTACCACCATTAAATCATAGCCACCACTCATGAGATAGCAACTGTTAACCTCATCAAATTTAGCTATCCGTGATGCCAACCGGTCAAAGCCTCCTTCGCGTTCCGGCGTTATTTTAACTTCAATCACCGCCCGCACCAAATCAACCTGCAATTTATTTTCATTAATAATCGTACGATAACCGAGGATTATCCCATCCTCTTCAAACTGCTTTATTTTAGACTCTACTTCTTTATCTGTAACACCTAAACGAGACGCTATTTTAGAAGGTGGCAGAGAGGCATTATCACGCAGCAATTTTAATAGTTCATCCATATGCAAAGATTAACGATGCGCCACACTCATAGCCATAATTATTTATAGAGATACAGCTTGTGACCACCCTGCCTGTCCAAATTCTTGGTGAAATTTAGAACGGAGGCTTTCAGCTACAAATACATCTTCAGTAATCGCAAAAATGGTCGACCCACTACCGGACATTAATGCTCCAATGGCCCCATGCCTCAATAAGAATTCCTTTAGGACCGGCAAGATTAGATATTTTTCAAAAACAGGCTTCTCGAATGAATTGAATAGACCTAAGAATTTACCCTTTCGCAACGAATCCAAAGCAACCTCTATTTGCCTCTCTTCTCCACAAGTCTCACCAGACTTATCAAGCGATTGATATGCCCATGGCGTGCTAACGCCAAACCCCGGGTGAATCAACAGTAACCCTCTGCCTCGGAGGGCCTCAAATGGCCTTTCACTTTCAACCTTCTCACCTCTACCCAAGACTACTGCCGGCCCATCTTGTAAAAAAAAGGGCACATCACACCCAAGATCAATAGCCATTTGTTTAAGTTCGTTTGCGTCAAAAGGGGATTCAAACAATTCATTTAAACCTCTAAGGGTATAAGCTGCATTGCTACTTCCTGCTCCTATACCAGCACTCAAAGGCAAAAATTTTTTGAGATGAATTTTTACTCCTTTGGCCTTTAACTTTTTCAAAAAAGCCTCAGCCGCTTTCCAAACAAGGTTATCACTTCCCGCAGGGAGTTTAGGGCTACTACAAGTAAGCTGAACCCCCACACCGCCCTTTTGAATAGTAATTTCATCAAAAATAGGTATTGGCTGAAAAATGCTCTCTAGCTCATGGAAACCATCAGCTCTCTTAAAGAGAATATTTAGATAAAGGTTAATTTTGCACGGGGATTTGAGGAGCAAGACCATATCTCAGAAACTTATTCTAGCTCCTCAGAAGCGCTTTCTTTTCGGTACCAATACCAGGCAATAAGTACGCTGATTTCATAGAGACACTGTAAAGGGATAGCAACAAGCATTAGAGTAAAAGGATCTCCCGTCGGAGTAATCAAGGCTGAAGCAACCAGATTAAAGACTACCGCATACATTCTCCAATCAATAAGCTTCTTGTAATCAAATAAACCAATCTTAACTAAAAACAAAAGTACCACCGGCATCTGAAAAGCCAATCCCATCCCCACCAAAAATTTACAAACAAAACTAATATATTCCTCTGCTTGCCATTCATCTGCACCAAAACCCAACATGTTCGCAAATCCAACTGATGCCCAAAGAGCAACCTCCATAATAACTAAATAGCAAAATGCTACTCCTAGGAAAAATAAGGCTGTTCCAAAACCTGATAGTTTAAAGAGCCATTTTTTTTCATTCACTCGCAAAGCCGGCAGCACAAACTGAGCGATAAAATATATTATGAACGGAATTGAAATTGTAATACCTCCCCAAAGGCCAATCTTCAGTGCTATAAAAAATGATTTTAAAGGGCCATAAGCCTTGAGCTCTACCTCCCAGGGAACACGGTCAGTTGCATTGATATCTAAATGTAACCGCATGGAATATTGTGTGCCGTTCTGATCAAAGGCACTGACGGGGACTAAATTTAAGCCACTTATATTTTCAGTTTGATTACCTTCTTTTACAAGCATTTCCTGATTCACCCAGTTCTTCAAATCCGATTCCCGGATATGGGCTACAGCCGCATCCCCCACCTTAACTGGAATCATCCGCTTTTCAGGATTGGAATTTAATTGTTTTATTTCCTGGGCACGATTAAGCGGAAATGTCAGAAATTTTACAATGTAAGGCGAACCAACTAGTGCAATCAAAACACCAATTAATAGTGCCACAAAGACCTTCATTACCATCCAGCGCAAATCTTCAACGTGGTCGAGAAAGGGCTTTACCGGGCCTCCATAATTTTCCTCCTCTTCTTCATCATCAGAAACGTCGGAGCCATAGTCCCCATAATCGTCCTCGTGCCCATAGTACTCTCCCCCGTGACTGTGGTAATCATCTCCGTAATGCTCCTCATGATATTCATCATGATAATCATGATGGAACTCATCATGTTCGTGACCGAACTCACCCTCCTCAGAGTCTTCACTGCCAACATCCTGACCGCCAATTTCTTGAGACTCATCATTCCCTGACTCCTCGACCTGTTCTTTTACCTCATCATGATCACCAGATATATCAGAGTGTGATTCATCATGATGCCTCGCTTCAATCTCACCAGACAGGGGAAACTTCTCTTCAGGGAAATCAGATTCAGGAAAACTCGATGACGAACCATCCTTTTCAGGTTGCTCATCAAATGGCAACTCGGAGTCCGCTTTTTCCTCAGGCGAAGCATGCTTACCACCTTTGGCAGAGCTTTCTTCCAGCGGCTTATCGCTATCTTGAGACGAAGCCCCTAGGTTGTCATCGGGCTCCTTGGCCATTGAAAATAAAAGACTTAAGCCTTGTCTTGACTGGAGGCCTGATTCTTAGCCTCGCCCTCTGCACCTGCTTCAGCGGACTTTTCCCTGGAAGTACGACCGCTTTGCGGTTGGGGATGAGGAGGATCTTCGTGCTCATCAGCCCTTTCCAGCTCGTAACGAATATCACTAGAGGCCCTCTTGAACTCACGAATACCCTTACCCATTCCTCTAGCCAACTCAGGTAGTTTCTTAGCTCCAAATAGAAGAAGCACTGCAAATACGATAACAGATATCTCCATCCATCCCAACATAGCCAGCGTATATATATTCATTGTCGCAAGTATATGATGAGACACTACAGTTATTAACAATGCAGTAAAGTAAAAAACCCCAGTTGCCCGGGGTTCGCCAAGGGGGACTTGGCGGAATGATTAATTGGCAGGTTTCAAAAGGACGAACTCGCCTCTGCGATTTTCGGCATATGACTGCTCTGTTACACCGTCAGCCACAGGAACCTTTTCACCGTAACTCGTAGTCCTAATTCTATCTTGGCTAATACCCAACCTCGACAGCTCATCAGCAACAGCCAAGGCTCTTCTTTCCCCCAAGGAAACGTTATAGTCTTCAGTGCCCCGCTCATCACAATGACCTTCTATCATTAATTTGTGTTTAGGATTTTGGATCATATGTTGCGCAACAATTTGGACTTTTTGTAAATCATCTGGACGCACGGC
>CAJWKQ010000121.1 GCA_913041895.1 uncultured Verrucomicrobiales bacterium | reverse complement strand
CAGGCTTGTTCTGCCTGTTTTTGGCTATAATTTGCTTTGTTTTGAGCTTGCTGATGCCATCAAAAGTGGTACTTTTTCACAGGGCCCCAATATATTGGGGTCGGCCATTATTATTTTGGCAAAAGGGGAATTGGGGGGCTCGGAAACGGGCTGGGTGTTAGGATGGCTTACACTTCATTTAAAGACTTTTGTATTGCTGCGAATTTGGCGACAGCTGATCAGTTCGATGGTTGGCGATCAGAACATTCAATAAATGGCTCTCCGGAAGGAGAGAATAAGGAAAACAATCCTCCAGTCTCTTTTTTTCAATATGTTCGCGAAAAGAGTGGGAAGCCAGAGGCAGAGTTCCTTTCGTTAGTTGGTCAGGCGTTTGATTGGGAAACCATCGAGCTTTCGAAGCTTGAGCCGACGAAAGAAGCCTTACATAAAATCTCTTCTAAAGTTGCCTCTCAGCACCCGGTTGTTCCAATAAGTGTGGAGGATGGTGTTTTGGTGGCGGCTACCAGTGATCCTTTTAGAAACGATTTACTTAATGCGGTGCGATTTGCTGCACAGGGTCCTGTGCGGTTTGTGCTTGTCCCTTCAGACGACATCACAAAGGCCTATGAAAAATATTACGGCGTTGGGGCTGAGACCATTGATGCGCTTGCTGCAGAAAATCGAGTGGACGAGGAAGAAGATCTCGAGCTGATGTTTGGCGATGATAAGGAGATTGCTGAGGGAGATCAGGAGGCGAGTATCATTCGATTTGTGAATCAGGTAATTTTACAGGCGAGAAAGAGCCGGGCGACTGATATTCACTTTGAGCCACAGGAGGATAATCTAAGGATTCGTCATCGCGTTGATGGGATCCTGCATAAAATGCCGCTGCCTCCGGCTCTGAAGAAGCTTCAAGCAGCTTTAATTTCTCGTATCAAGGTGATGGCGAAGATGAATATTGCGGAAAAGAGGAAGCCTCAGGATGGTCGAATCAATGTTAAGATTGGGGGCGATGAAATCGATATTCGTGTTTCGACAGTGCCTACAGTCTATGGCGAAAGCGTTTCTTTGCGTTTGCTGACCCGTGATAGCGTGCTTAAGGGTATGGATACACTGGGGATGACCCAGGAAATTGAAGATCCGATCCAAAAGATTATAAGTAAGCCGCATGGTATTGTGCTGGTAACCGGTCCGACCGGCTCGGGGAAATCTACTTCACTTTACTCATTCTTAAATACAATTAATGGCACTGATAAGCGGATTATGACAGTGGAGGATCCGGTCGAATATGAGATGGCTGGAGTCAATCAGGTTGCGGTTAAAAATGAAATCGAACTGACTTTTGCTAAAGTGCTTCGTCACTTTCTACGTCAGGATCCGGATGTGATCATGGTGGGAGAGATTCGTGATGGAGAAACAGCTGAAATTGCCATTCAGGCTGCCAATACCGGTCACTTGGTCTTTAGCACGCTGCACACCAACGATGCACCGAGTGCGTTTACGCGACTGATCGATATGGATTGCGAGCCGTTTTTAGTTGCTGATGCAGTTGAGGCGATTATGGCCCAAAGATTGGTGCGAACACTTTGCCCCGAATGCAAGATTGAACAGGAAGTCAGCAAGGAATACCTGCTTAGCGTGGATTTCCCTCCTGCTCAAGCCTCAGGCGCGAAATTCTGGCACGGAACAGGTTGTGATGCCTGTGGTGAGCGTGGCTATCAGGGCCGTTCTGGCATTTATGAGTTGCTGCAAAATAGTGAGGAGATTCAGGCGGAAGTTATCAAACGTGCGCCGGCTTCAGTCATTGGGCAACTAGCTCAGTCTCAAGGAATGAAGACCTTGCGTGATTACGCATGGGGCAGGGCGTTGGCTGGGGTTACCTCCATTGAGGAGGTGCTCCGTGTCACGCAGGTAGCCGAAGAGGTGCAGGAAGAAGTGGTGGAGAATTTCTAATGTCCAAGGGTAAAAAACAAAATCCTATAGAGAAGCAATATGGATTACCCGATAATTGTAATGTAGTAGACTGCTCATCCGGGAAGCAACAGTTCTGGAGTTTTTCGAAGAAAAAAAACGGCATGAAACTGGTGAATGTGCGTGATACGGACATTGATCAGCCTGTACAAGCCAAATATTTGGAACGCGACACCAGCCAAATGTGGCGGCCTCACTGCCAGAATGATGCGTGGATTCCGGCGCATAAAGTTTACTTTCGCGTGCTTCATTTGCCGCCATGCCCCGATAAAGATTTGCCGGGTATGGTGGAAGCTCAACTGGATAAGATTTCACCTCTTCCGCTTATTAATGCTGTTTGGACCTATGAGATCGTGCCCTCATATCGCTCTGATCGTGATCAGAGGACAGTGGTGGTAATGATTGCTGGCCGCGATGTGGTTGAGCGTTATGTGGGTGATTTGGAAAAGATTGGTTATCGGCCAGATCGGCTGGAGCCAGCAGTAATAATCCAAATCATGGCGACGCCTCAGGGAGGCGATCTCCCGGATGGGGCGTGGATTTATCCATCGCAAAATGAAGAACAAATAGTCTGTACCGTGGCTTGGTGGGATGAAGGGGTTCTCAACAACATTACTCAAATCTCTATAAGTTCGAGTGAGCATCTAAATGAGCTAACCAGCCACCTTACCGCAACCACTTGGGCTGGAGAAATGGAAGGCTGGCTTACCGGAGATACAGATTGGCATTTGGTGGTAAATAACGAGCTTGGAGACCAATGGTTAGGAGTTCTCAACGATTGGGCAGGCAAGGGGATGCAGGTTGAGGAACCGGATGAAGTCAACCTTTTGGCTTCAAATGCTGCGCGACACGCGGAACGGCCGTTGGGACAAGGCAATCTTATGCCTCCGGAAAAACGCCTGTCCTATCATCGTGATGATGTTGACCGGGTTTGGGGAAACGTTCTTGTTTGGTCAGTGATGTTTTATGTTGTGCTGATTTCGGTTTATTTTGTGATTAAGCATCAGGTTGCGGCGAAAGAGGAAGGGGCTTATCAGGCCAACAGGACGGCAAAGAAGATCGAAAAAGAGGTCAAGGAGAAGAGAGTGGAGTTTAGCTTACTTAATGAACAGCGTGAAATGAGAGGAACCGCACTCAGTGTCTTCAAGGCGGTGGCTGAACACATTCCGGAAGATATCACGTTGGATTCAATGAATTTTAACGAATCGCGTGATGCTAAGGGTAGTAATATTGTCCTAAAGGGTAGGGTGTCTCAGGAAAATAGTGATAAACTGCAGGGTTATATAGAAGCTTTGGCTGGTGAAACTGTGGAAAAAAAGCGTGGAGGCAATGTGGTAGTACAAAATCTTTTCGAGGAGGTCTTGCCGCCTAACATGGATGCACGGGCTGCCGGTTATTTGACTTGGACGATCGTGTGTACGGTAAAACGAACTGAACTTAAAAGATGATTGAGTTTCTAGGTAAAATTGGAGTTAAGGGAGAGGAACGACGGGCGGTCATTCTGTTCCTGCTGATAGTATTGGTAATAGGTAATATTGTTTGGGTTTTCATGGGCCCAGAATACTTTGCTCTAAAGAAATCACTCGAGGATTTTGAACGGAAGAATGAAAAACTGGCCATAGAAGCAGGTGAGTCCCATTTGAAAGACCTGAAGATGAGTGTGGACACATTAAAAAAGGAAATTGGTGAGGTGCCCGATAAAAAGAAAGCGCAGAACCTAATGGCGGAAATTAATAGCAAGGGTCGGCGAAGTGGTTTGAACTTTACTAGGAGTCGCGGCTCTCAAGGAGGCGCGCGCGGGAAAAACAGGGATTTTGACGAGGAAAGACGGGTGGTCTCTTTTCAGTCGGATTTGGTGGGGCTCGTAGAGTTTCTTAAAAATGTATCAGAAGAGGAGAAATCAATGATTCGTGTTGGTTCATTAAACGTGTCACCCACCACGGATCGAAAGCAGTTGAGGGTAGATATGACATTTGTTGCGAGCTACCCAAAAAATATTGAAGAGGAAGAAAAATAATCCGCGAACCCCAACCCCAACCGAATCTAAACCCAAGAAATAGTAATGAAAACAATAATGAAACTTATGGCCTTTTTCGGCTGCGTCACCTTGACTGTCGCTCAGCAAGCTCCGGATCCGCCAGTGCCAGCAGTTCCGGCTCCAGCAGCACCTGCTAACCCAGCTCCAGCTGTCCCAGCTGATGCGGCACCGAATCCAGACGATCCTGAGGGTGATCCGATAGTGATGAGGGCTGGTCTCCAGATGCAGGGAGTTACATTGCCCATTTTGCTCGAGGAATACAGTGCTTTGCTGGGTAAAACGATGATCCCAGCACAGAATTTGCCAAAAGTGACGTTCGAATTTAAGACTAATAACGATCTTACTTTCGAGGAGGCAAAGGGTTTCTTTGAGACGCTTTTGGCTCAACGCGCTATTGCCGTGATCCCTCAAGGGGACAAGTTCATGCAGGTTATTCCTGCGGCTGAGGTTGCAAAAAGTCCGCCAACTTTTTTCCCAAAATTGACTATTGATGTTATCCCAGACAGCGAGTTACCCATTATGGGGCCATATCCTCTAAAACATATTGAGGCAGGAGCTGCTCTCGACATTATACAATCTATGGCTAAATCTCCTAATGCTATTGTCTCTGTGGATGGAGCTAATGTTCTATTCATTAGGGACGCTGCAAATAATGTCAAAAGGATGCTGGTAATGTTGGAACAGGTGGATGTGCCCGTTGACATTAAGGAAGAGTACGAGTTGATAAAAATTAAATATGCCCGTGCTGAGGACATTCAAGCAGTATTGAGTACTTTAACCAATACCCCTCAAAGCGGCTCCAGAATTAATACTCCACGTACTTCAGGTGGAACGACTAGCCGTACCACAGGTGGAACGACTAGCCGTACCTCGGGTGGAACGACTAGCCGTACCTCGGGTAGCTCCAGTTCCAGTCGCGGTGGTACCTCTACTAGCCGTAATAATTTGTCCAGTCGTTTGAGTACAATCCAGAGAGGGGCAGGGGTGTCTGGAATTGGGTTGCCTATCTTGGGCGATACTCAGATTGTTTCGTACAACAGGGGCAATGAGGTTCTACTCATAGGAACACGTCGCCACCTTGATGCGGCGGTCGAGCTCATAGAAAGATTGGATACCGTTCAGCCACAGGTTCTTATTGAGGCAATCATCATCGATGTGGCACTGGGTGATGAAAAGAATTTTGGAGTATCTCTACGAGGCAGTAAGCAAGGGGCCAAGGAAGAAGGTCAACTAAGTCATGCACTTGCTTCGGCTATGGGTCCAGCTGGTTTTACTGATACATCTATTTCAGGAGCTACCACTGGCTTTAATTATTGGGGTTTTCTTGGGAGTAACTGGGAAGTAGCTGTAAATGCCATTCAAAATGATACGCGAGTAACACTTCATTCCAGACCGAGAATTCAAACTTCACATGCTGAATATGCTGAGCTTTTTATCGGAGATACTAGGCCTGTAGTGACGGGTACCATCACAGATATTAGTGGCGGAAGTAGTTCGCAATATCAGCTACAAAAAATTGGGATCACCTTAAACGTGACACCTTTTATCAATGAAGAGGGGCTTGTGGTGATGGAATTACAACAGCAGATTCAAGATATTGTTGGTTCCCAAACTATTAATGGAAACAGTGTTCCAATTACTACTGATCGATCAGCTAATGCAAAAGTAGCTGTCCGTGACGGAGAGATGATAGTCCTAGGTGGGTTTATAAAAACAAAGACGACTACGTATGAGGACGGAGTTCCAGTGCTTCGTCACATTCCGGTGTTGGGTAAGCTTTTTGAGAAGACACGAGACATTGATGAGCGGAATGAATTAATTGTTCTCATGCGGCCCACTGTTCTGAAAACGCCTGAAGCTGCCGCTATAAAAGCAATTTCTGAACAAGAGAATCTTCCGGGTGTTGATTTAGCTAAAGATGAGGAACAACGGATACAAGAAAAATACCAAAAACTAGTAGATGAGATTCGAAGAAAGAGAGAAGAAGGGAATGAAGAAGGCGAGGAAGAAGGCGAGGAAGAAGGCGAGGAAGAAAGTAAATAATTAATGTTATAATGTTTGTGATCTGAGATTTAGCTAATATATAATTTTATTCAGCATCTGGTTTTATATGATTAGAAATGATGCCATGTAAAAGAAGTTTTGAGTTCGACTCTGTTAAAAGAGGGTATTACGCAGGTAAATAAATTCGTCTAAGTACTGTTACTGCTGACTGTATAGAGAAGTCAGGCCAATACGGTGATTCACCGCATGGTAGATATAGTGTTTTAAAACAGTCCAAATTCCTTCTGTTTCAACGGTGACAGGCAAGCCTATGGCGTGCTATTTTTAGTAGTCGATAACGCATATGCAACCGTACTCGATAGAGCCTATAATTTCGGGGGAAAAAGTACTCAAGCGTTCTTGGGGTAAGAAGCTGTTGGTCGGTGGAGTTAGTTTGGTTTTTCTGATTGCAGTAGCGTGGAATTTGGTTAGCAGCGAATGGTGCTTACAGAAAGTACTATTACCAAGGATAGGAAAAGCAATAAGTGGCTCGATTACTGTTCAATCAGCGGATTGGTCTTTGAATAAATTGTTGGTCCTAAGAGGGGTAACCCTTAAAGCAAATGGACAACAACCCTGTTTTAAGGCTGAAGAGATACGGCTAGTATATAGTTTAAAGCATTTAATTTCAGGAGATATCCGTTTTCATAATGTAAAAGTGATTAAGCCTGAAATTTTCGTATATATGAATTCAGAAGGGGAGACAAATCTAGATCCTTTTTTTAGTTTTCCAAAAAAAGAAACCGGAACTGCATCATTAGTGCGCCTGGGCAAGATGGAAGTAGTCGAAGGGCGCGCCCTTTTCACGCGCCAATTTGATAATGGAATCAAAGAGAGTATCATGGGTTCAAATTTTCAGATACAAGCTGAGGGGTTTGGTAATGATTTGGCTGAGGGATTATTAAATCTTTCAGCAGGGCTGCGATATGTCACAGAGTTCAATGAGGATACTGTAAATTCGATTGAGGGAACTCTCTCCGTTAAGACAGACTTGGCCTTTTCAAGGGATTGGAATCCTGCCAGGCTGACTTCGAAAGCTAAGGTCAAAATAGTTCAGACGTCTGACCAGTTCGATTATGCTAAAAATCTGGAGATTGATTGGGGCTCTATAATACAACCCAAAAATATTGAGCGCCTCTCCATTGTTCTCAGTCGTGAAACCGATCGTATAGGATCGCTCACAATTCGTGGGCCGATGGACCTGAAGGAAGGGAGTGCGCAACTCGAAGTTGGCGTGCATGGAGTTGATCGCGAGCTTATGAACCTTTTTGGAAGGAAGGTTAAACTAGATTTTCAATCTACGGTTTTCAACAGCACTAACCAGTTGAGTCTTGCCGAGTTTGGCAAGGTGATTCGATTCAGTGGGTCAGTACATTCTAAACCTTTCCATGTGAACTACGAACGAATGCGCATACCCTTACTTGAAGAGTTGAATGCTGATTACTCTGTTCAGGTTGATTTTGATGCCCGGCGAGCTGATATCAGCCGGTTCCAGTTGGTTGGTCGCAACAAGGGTCGTAAATTAATGGATGGGAAATTGGAAAAGCCAATGGTCCTGTCTTGGGCTGAAAAAGAAATAGAGGCTCCGGATTCCACATTGAAAATCTCTCTTAATGGTATTGATGCCACAGAGTGGAAACCATGGATTGGCCGCTATATTAGTAAAGGGCGAGCCAATCTAAGAGTAGACGTGGTTACAGAAAGGGCGGGTCGTCACATAGAATTTATTTTATCTGGTGATGGGGCAGGCATAGAGGTTCCTCTTAATGAAGACGGAATTACTGTAGGTAAGTTAGAAGTTAAATCTGTGGGTGAGTTGGCCAACTTCAAAACGTTAACGGTGAAAAGTTTGACCGCTCAGCTTGGTTCGAAAGCAGATCCAGTGTTGAGTGCCAGTTGGCCGTTCCATATGGATTTTGACAAAAAAAATGCATATGGAAAATTGGTTGTATCTGGGCAGTTGCCAGTTTTGTCAGCATGGGTTCCGAATATAGGTGTAAATTGCAAGAGAGGTGTTTTTGATTACAACGGAAGTTTGGGGCTGAAATTTGGTGAAATAAATCAACAAAATTTTGAGGGGGAGTTATCTTTGCGTAATTTTACAGGGGGAGGCAGCAAAAACTCTGTGACCAACCTTACGACTCGGGCAATATTCAAGGCAAGTTTGAATGATGGAAGTCGCTTAAAAATAGAGTCTTTTAACGCTGCTGCCAATATAGGTAGTGATGCTTTGATAGCCCAATTTTATGCAACCGGTGTTTGTGATTTTCGGGGCGGTACTCTTTATTTGGGTAATCTCACTCTGAAAGAAGTTGATTTAGAACTAGTTAATCAAATTGTGTCTTTGGGAGTGTTGCGCAAAGGTAAAGCTGATGCTTCACTACAAATTAATCACAGTCGTGATCAGGATACTAGAACCTCATTTATCGGATCTATTTCTCTTTCTAAAGGAGTAATTTCCGACTGGTCGGAACCTATTAATGCCAAACTATCCAAACTGGATGCCGATTTATTATGGGGAAAAAAGGAACAATTTAAGGCTGAGATAAATAATTTTCATCTGTCAGGGCTTAATCATCAGGATTTGAATAGTCAAGATGTCTCGGTAATTGGTTCTATTGAAGAATACAACCCGTTTACCGGGCGCCTAAAATGTACACTTAAAAAAACCGAGGTTACACATGCTCTGCTTCGGAAATTGCTTGCTAATCGATTAGGATCGGCTGATTTGGCTTCGGGGAAGATTTCTCATTCCAAGCCGCTGAAAATTAACATTGATGAAAATGGGACAATTCAAATTTTGGGACATGTGAGTGGCGAAAATATGGTGTTTACTGCTCCTAATCTACGATTACCCACTGAGCCTTTAGGGTTTGAGGCGGGTATGAAAATCAATTACACACACCAAAATTCAAATTGGAATATTAATTCTGGAACCGCAAACGTAACACTTACTCTTGGAGATCAAAAGATTGGGGGGGGTAGTGCAGTCGGCAAGTATGAGTCCGATATTGAAAAAGGAGATTTTAAAATCACAATTAATGATTTGGACTATAAAGCACTAAATTTATTGCCTGACACCATCCTTAAAGGTTTTCGAATGAATGCCGGTAGAGTTGATCGTTTAGAGGCCAATGCAACGATTTCTAATGGAGAAATATCGGGCAGGTTGGGTGCGAGCATAAAAGGATTGAATTTTAGGCGAAGTGATGGGTTTTGGCCTGCTGGCCCGTTGGATATGGAACATTCCTTTGAAGGAACTATTGGTCTTAGTACCTTTTCCGGGAAAGAGGTTTTCATCTCTTCTGATAATATTAGAGGGTCCATTAAACAGAATGAGAATCCAATTGCTCATTATGATGCTAATGGATCTATAAAGGGGGAGGATTACAGCATTAATATACGGTCCA
>CAJWKQ010000120.1 GCA_913041895.1 uncultured Verrucomicrobiales bacterium | reverse complement strand
GTGGCGAATCCTTCGTCAGTCCAGTTGCCATCGGGTCCAATATCCAGTTCGCGTACCACGTAATACCGAAAGGCATCGAGCCCCCATTCATCAATGACGGCAACCGGGTCCACCACGTTACCATCACTCTTACTCATTTTTTTGCCGTCCTTTTGCCACCATCCATGAACCAGTATCTGCTTGGGTATTTCCAGGTTTGCAGCTTTAAGCATGATGGGCCAATAAACAGCATGAAATTTTAAAATATCTTTTCCGATTACGTGAATATCCGCAGGCCACAACTCTGATTCCCTGCCTATGGCTCGCGGGATACTGAGATAGTTTGTCAATGCATCGAACCAGACATACGTAACATAGTCTGGATCGAAGGGCAGGGGGATACCCCATGAGAGCCTTTCTTTTGGCCTGCTAATGCAAAGGTCCTCAAGTTTTTCATTACTTAAAAAGCCAAGGACTTCGTTGCGACGGTTGCCGGGAGCCACGAAATCGGGATTAGCCTCAATATGTTCAATGAGCCATTGTTGATATTGGCCGAGCTTGAAGTAGTAATTATTCTCCCTAAGTTCCTGCACCTCACCATAGATTGGGTCAAATTCTCCATACTCGTTTCTATCTTTTTCTGTAAGGAAAGATTCCTGCTTTGCCGAGTAAAACCCTACGTACTCTTTTTGGTAAAATTCTCCCTTGTCATATAATCCTTGAAGGATATCAGCGACTACAGTCTTGTGCCGCTCTTCAGTAGTTCGGACAAAATCATCGTTGGATATCCCCAGCTTTGTTACAAAGGTTTGCCAATCGTTGGCCAAGCTATCGCAATAGTTCTGTGCATTCTGGCCATTGGCTTCTGCTGCCTGCTGGACTTTTTGACCGTGCTCGTCGAGCCCTGTTAAATAAAATGATTCACTTCCCAGGCAGCATTGTGATCGGGCAATTACGTCAGTGATTATCTTCTCGTACGCATGACCCAGATGAGGCTGGCCATTTACATAATCGATGGCTGTAGTTATGTAGAACTGCTTGTTCAAAGGGGAGGTTTTTTAGCTAACGCTGGGTAAACAGGCAAGGCAGCACTATTTTATCGCATTTTTAACCTAATTTTGGCATTGAAACCGAATGCGATTTTGGACTCTTGCTTTGGCCGTTTATTCGGTATTGGCCTTTGCATTGAGCTCCTATGCACAAAACAAACCCAAGAAACCCAAAAAAAAGAAGCCAATTGTTAAGACCACAAAATGGGATGAAATGGACATTGGATCATTTCACTCTTACGGGCTTGAAACAACCGTTAATGGCAAAATATGGAGACCAGCGCTCAAGGGACTGAATATCAAACTCAGCGAAAATGCTTCAGTCTGTTTTGATACAGAGCGTTTAAGGATGGCCGCCGGTTGGACCGGTGGCTTCGTTAAGCTTCCTGCAGGCCGAGACGGATTACAGGGCGTGCCTACAATTATTGGTAATCTGGCGTTTCACACACAGATGGTTCCCGGTTGGGCTGGCCCTAAGGGTGAGTGGGCGGAGCCCAATCCACCGGTCATCAATCGTAACGATGTTTATTCCAAAGGTCCTCTGCCCCGCAATTGGGCTAAGTGGCGGGGGCACTATACGTATGGCGATCAGGTAATCCTTTCCTACACCGTTGGAGCTTCAGGGATTCTAGAGCTTCCTGGGTTTTTCGGAGACATTTTCACTCGCCAATTTGAAATAACCCACAGTCCTAGCAAAAGTCCACTGAGCCTCCTAATCGCCGAGGTGCCCGGTGCGAACGGCAAAGTGGAGGGAAATATAGCCAAGTTAGAGCTGAACGGCAAAATCACCGGGGCTACGGCGGTTAATCCCGGAGTACTATTTAAAGCTCAAGGCGGGCGTATTACGGCAGAAATCAAATCCCTGTTGCCCAACAGTCAGTTCCTTATTGGTATCTGGAGCGGTCCCAAGGAGCAGGTTGACAAATTGAAACGTTTTTCATCAACCAAGATCAAAACACGAGCGGTATCAAGCATGACCAAGGGTGGCCCCGCGAAATGGGCCAAGCATGTTACCACCCGTGGAAAGATGGGCCTTACGCCAGGACCATACGTTGTCGACACTATAACTGTACCGGAAGAGAACCCGTGGAAATCCTGGATTCGTTGCAGCGGGTTTGATTTTTTTAAGGACGGCAAGACCGCTGCTGTAAGCTCAGTAACAGGTGATATATGGATTGTTAGCGGCATCGATGAAACACTCAAAGAACTAAAGTGGCGCCGCTATGCCACCGGCCTGTTCCAGCCGCTCGGCTTGAAAATCGTCGAAGAACAAGTGTATGTCCTCGGCCGCGACCAAATAACCCGCCTGCATGATCTGAATGGCGATGGAGAAGCGGACTTCTATGAGAATTTTAATAACGACATTTCTATCAGCAACCATTACCACGAATTCTGCATGAACCTCTCCACCGATGCCGAGGGCAACTTTTATTTCGTAAAGGGTGGCAACCTTCGGGCCGCCACAGTGCCACATCATGGCTGCCTTCTGCGCGTCAGTAAAGATGGCGCTAAGCTCGAAATCGTAGCCACTGGTCATCGTGCGCCGAATGGTATGAGCGTTGGGCCTAAGGGAGAATTGACTACTTCAGACAATGAAGGCAACTGGGTGCCTGCTTCGCGTGTAAACTTCGTTAAGCCTGGAGGTTTTTATGGACACGTGCATACAGCGCACCGTAAAGAACCGCCAAATGACTATGACAAGCCGCTTCTATGGCTGCCGCACCAAATGGATAATTCCAGTGGCGGGCAGGTGTGGGTGGAAAGCGAACGGTGGGGCCCTTTTAGTGGAGATTTATTACATCTCTCGTACGGCAAAAGTAGCCTTTTTAAAGTTGTAAAAGAATCAGTTGACGGAGAATGGCAGGGAGGAGCTGTGCGGTTTCCTTTGCGGTTTGATTCAGGCGTAATGCGCGGCAGGTTTAATACAAGGGATGGACAACTTTATTTAGTAGGGCTGCGGGTGTGGCAATCCAATGGTGCGCGTTATGGGGCTTTCCAGCGTGTCCGCTATACTGGCCAGCCTGTGCATATGCCTCTTCGGCTAAACGTGATGAAAGATGGAATAAAGGTTACCTTTACTAATGCACTTGATCCAGCATCAGCGGTAGATGAGCAAAATTGGGCCATCGATCAGTGGAATTACCAGTGGACTCAAAATTACGGCTCTAAGATGTATTCCACCAAAGATCCCTCTAAGGTAGTGGGAGATAAGCGGCAGGGTGCATTTGGCGGCGACCCATTACCTGTTAAGGGAATCCAGCTTTCCGATGACAGAAAGACTGTTCACTTGATCGTGGACAATCTAAAGCCGGTCATGCAATCGCGTATTAGGTTTAACATCATGGCGGCTGATAAAACAGCAATCAAGCAGGAGATTTTGCACACAATCAATCGTATCCCGGTCCAGTGATGAGTGATCAACCTATCCGCACAGGCCAACAGATTCGGCAGGATTTCATCAATTTCTTTGAAGATCGAAAACACACTATTGTCCCTAGTGCCAGCCTCATGCCTGATGCTCCGAATCTACTGTTCACCAATGCGGGCATGAATCAGTTTGTTCCGATCTTTCTCGGCGAACAAAACAGCCCTTACAACCCGGGGCGTGCCGCTGACACGCAAAAATGCATTCGCGCCGGCGGCAAACACAATGATCTAGATGATGTCGGCATGGACACCTATCACCATACTTTTTTCGAGATGCTCGGCAACTGGTCCTTTGGTGATTACTTTAAAAAAGAAGCCATTCAATGGGCTTGGGAACTACTCACTGACACGTGGGGTTTCCCTAAGGATCGCATGTACGCTACCGTGTACCAGCCCGACAAAAATGATCCGGGCGAGTTTGACCAAGAGGCTTACGATTATTGGGCGCAAATATTTACTTCTGCCGGCCTCGATCCTGGCGTGCACGTCGTGAACGGTAGTAAGAAGGACAACTTCTGGATGATGGGAGAGACAGGGCCGTGTGGTCCGTGCAGCGAGCTGCACATCGATCTTACGCCCAACGGGGATACTAAGGGGAGGCTGGTTAATGCTGATAGCGGACAGTGTATTGAGATTTGGAACCTTGTATTCATTCAGTATAACGCCGGTGCTGATGGCACCTTCGCCCCGTTGGCCTCCAAGCACGTAGATACAGGCATGGGTTTTGAAAGAGTTGCGGCAATCATTCAAAGTACCAACAATTTCACCGACTTCTCGAAACCGGTTTCAAATTATAATACGGACGTCTTCAGTCCGATTTTTGCTAAAATTGAGGAGCTAAGTGGCAAGCGGTACACTGCTACATTACCCTCTAAAGAAATCAGCGAACAGGAACAAATTGACGTAGCTTTCCGTGTAATCGGAGATCATATTCGCACGCTTAGCTTTTCTATTGCTGACGGCATCATTCCGGGCAACACCGATCGAAACTATGTCCTGCGCCGCATCCTGCGTCGCGCTGTACGCTACGGGCGAATCCTGGGCTTTCAGAAACCGTTTTTCTATAAACTCGTGAATGTTCTCGCCGACACAATGGGCGACATTTTTCCTGAGCTGCAGAAACGCCGTGAGCTGGTGCAACAAACTATCCTTACCGAGGAGGAATCTTTCAACCGTACACTCGATAACGGCATCGAGATGTTCAACGAGGAAACCAGCAAGCTTTCCGGCAAGGAGCTAGCCGGTGAATTCGCTTTCAAGTTGTACGATACTTACGGCTTTCCGCTCGATCTTACCGAACTCATGGCCCGTGAAGCCGGCCTGAGCATAGATACCTGTGGCTTTGAGAAACTAATGCAGGAGCAACGTGAACGCGCTCGATCTGCGCAAAAGAAAGAGATTGTCAGCGTGTCAAGCGTCAGCTCAGAATCGGTCACTAAATTTATCGGGTTCGAGCAACTGACGGCCGAAGCCACCGTCCTTCAAGTAGTTCAGGACAAGAAACTCACGGGGATTGTGTTCGACCTCTCCCCTTTCTATGCTGAAATGGGGGGGCAAGTCGGCGACAAAGGCATTCTAAGCATTGACGGCCAGCAGTGGCAGATTACTGACACCCAAAAAGCCGGAGACGCCTTGCTGCACTTCGTAAAAGGTGAAGGGGTGCCAAAACAGGGCGCCACAGCGAAACTTGCCGTCGACGCCGGTAATCGCTGTGCCATCCAGCGCCATCACACCGTCACGCACTTATTTCATTGGGCACTGCATCAGGTCACCAGCCCCGATGCCTCTCAAAAAGGCTCATATGTGGGGGCCGACAAACTGACCTTTGATTTCAATAGCCAAGCTCTTACCAAACAACAGGTTGTCGACATTGAGACGCTCGTCAACGAACGCATTCTCGAAAACGCCACCGTCAGCTGGAGCGAAGTGCCGCATGCCGATGTTATCCAGCGTGATGATATCATGCAATTCTTCGGCGATAAATACGGCGATAAAGTCCGGGTTGTGCAAATTGGAGGCAAAAGCGGCTTGCTCGATGGTTATTCAATGGAACTCTGCGGCGGGACACACACACAATCCACAGGGGAAATTGGCCTCTTTCGCATCAATACCGAATCTGCCATTGCCGCCGGTGTTCGCCGTATAGAAGCTACTGCTGGACTCATCTCCGCCAAACAAGCCCGTGCTGATGCCTCCCGCATTGACGCAATGGCTACGCAACTCAATTCGCCGATTAAAGATCTAGAGAAGAAAATCGAACAGACACTCGAGCAAACCAAGAAACTCGAGAAATGTCTCAAAGGTTTGCAACAAAGCCAAGCTACCAGTACCGCCAAGGAGTTGCTCGGCCAAGCCGAGCAAGCCTGTGATATCCCATTCATCGCCGCCAACCTCGGTGCAGTGGATGGTAACTTTGCGCAGGCAGTCGCCGATGCGCTTAAAGGCCATTTCAATGGCGTCGTTGTCCTCGGTGCTGCAAGCAATGGCAGTGTGGCGTTAGTTGCAAGCGTGCCCGTTGCACTCACCGACAAGGCACAGGCCGGACGCATTATACAATCCATCGCCCCAATTGTAGGCGGGAAAGGCGGCGGCAAACCGACCCAAGCCCGAGGCGGCGGAAAGGATACCGGTAAGCTCGATGAAGCTCTGGCTGAGGTGCCCAAGATCTTGACTGGATAATCATGTCTGCAAAAAAGAAAACCCAAAAAAAGAAAAAGGCCATCCAGACAAGATCGCCCTTCGATTCCGTGGAATCGGTTATCGCCGATATTCGCCGAGGCAAGATGGTGATCGTGGTTGATGATGAAGACCGCGAAAACGAAGGTGATCTCATCATGGCCGCCGAACACACCACCTCCAAAACCATTAACTTCATGGCCAAATACGGCCGCGGCCTGATCTGCGTACCCACAACCGAGAAACGCCTCCGTCAACTCGGCATCGAACGCATGGTGCCACGTAATCAAGAAAATTTTCAAACTGACTTCCAGATTACCGTGGATTCCGCTCATGGAATCACAACAGGCATCAGCGCCAAAGACCGCGCGGAAACAATACGAACATTAGCTAACCCGACCGCAGTGCCTGAAGACTTGGTCCAGCCAGGCCATGTATTCCCATTAAGAGCGCGGCCGGGCGGCATATTGCAACGGGCCGGCCATACTGAAGCAGCTGTAGACCTTTCCAAACTTGCAGAATGTCGACCAATCGGGGTTATATGTGAAATAATGGACGATAACGGCAATATGGCTCGCCTGCCTCAACTTAAGCGCTTTGCAAAAAGACACAAATTGAAGATCTGCTCAATAGAGGAACTAATCAAATTCAGAAGATGCCGAGAGAAGCTCGTGGAGAAAATGGAGGTCGTTAATCTTCCAAGTGAACATGGTGATTTCAAACTGCATTTATACCGTAGCGCCATTGACGCTCAATATCACATAGCTCTGGTATGCGGTGATTTGGAGAAAACGGAAGATGTAATGGTGCGCGTTCATAGTGAATGTCTAACCGGAGATGTATTCGGAAGTCTTCGGTGTGATTGCGGGCCACAGTTGGAGGATGCGATGCGACAAATAGCCACTGAAGGAGCAGGCGTGATTGTTTACATGCGCCAAGAGGGCAGAGGCATCGGCTTGGCTCCAAAGATGCACGCCTACAAACTTCAAGAGGACGGCTTAGACACAGTTGAGGCGAATAAAAAATTAGGATTCCCGGAGGACCTGCGTGAATATGGGCTAGGGGCGCAAATACTTTCAGACCTAGGGGTACGGCGCATTCGCCTGCTCACAAACAACCCCAAGAAGGTAATCGGACTAGACGGCTATGGACTGGAGATTGTCGAGCAAAAACCAATCAAAGTCGCTCCGAATAAGCACAATCAAATATACCTGAACACCAAACGCGATAAAATGGGGCACCTCATCTAGTCATGTTAAAAATTACCACGCGGAATAGAAAACCCGAAAAACCTTCGTACATCACCATCGTCGCCTCCGTATATAATGCCGAGTATGTGGATGGGATGATTGCCGGAGCACTTGAAACATTAGCAAGCTCCGGTATCGAAGATGTTGAATTGATCCGCGTCCCTGGTGCGTTTGAGATTCCTGTAGTAGCAGCAAGGCTAACACGGAGAAAGCTCAAGCGCCCCGAAGCCGTGCTTTGCCTCGGAGTTATCCTTCGCGGTAAGACAAAGCATGCAGATCATATCGGCCATTCAGTTTCACAATCATTGACTCAAATTGCTACCGCATCCGGAATCCCTGTGATCCAAGAAGTTTTGCTCCTTGAAAACAAGGCCCAAGCCAAAGTTCGCTGCCTCTCAGTCAAAACCAACCGAGGCACCGAAGGTGCTCACACAGCTCTAGCAATGGCTGCGTTGGTGCGCCAATTACATTAATTGCGTTTAATTTACCCACTATATCATTCTAAAAAGTTTGTGAAACATTTCACAAAAACTTGCCGGTTGGCCTGGTGGGTGATAAGTTTCGAGCGGGATGGGAGTGACTATGCCGATTTCTGCGGTGTTCCACCAACAATCCGCCGACATTTTAATGCTTTTTGTTTGTATTGCATAACTGCATGGGGAGCAAATATCACAACGCTTGGCTAGCGCTTTTCGCGATGAGTGCTGTGCTTTGCACTTTACTACTTATCGGGATGGGAGCGCTAGTCACAAGTAAGGACGTAGGAATGGCTGTGGTGGATTGGCCCACTAGCCTTCATCGCCATATGTTTCTTTTGCCGCCAAACGAGTGGATTGGTAAGTTCGGCGTATTTGAGGAACATGCACACCGATTGATTGCTTCAGTGGTGGGACTTCTCACGGCGATTCTGACTGCATGGCTTTGGGTAAGGGAAACAACAGGTCAAGTCCGGCTTATAGCGATCTCCAGTATTGTGGTAATGCTTGTGGCAATGTCCATATTGATGGGTATTCGAGAGCCTTCCTCATTTTATATAATGGGAATATTTGCTGCGGTCTTGGCGGCATTCAGTATATGCAGAATCACCAAGCAGCCGATGGCGTTGCGCTGGTGGGGCATGCTCGCTTTTGGAATGGTCATTGTTCAAGGCGTACTGGGCGGAGGGCGGGTAGCGGAAATCAAGCCTGAATATGGTATTTTCCATGGCTCTCTGGCCCAAATATTTTTGGTAGTAATCACAGCATTGGCCCTGTTTAACAGCCGTTGGTGGAAACAATCCCGCTCAGCTAGGAGTGAATACGAGCGGGCGCCCCGTGCGATACGAACCTACTTTTTTTACGCGTCCATACTTATTTTCCTGCAACTTGTACTTGGCGCGACTATGCGTCATCAGCACGCTGGTTTGCCTGTTTGGGATTTCCCGGCCGCCCATGGCCAGTTCTGGCCAAAAACTTCCGAATCTCACATAGCAATCTATAACCAAGATCGTGAGATGCTTCAGGCTCGGCTAAAGTCCGAAGGCTTGGCAACAAATAGAAAAGGCCACCCTATAATCTATCTTAACAGTATTCCTGATATCACCGCTAATCATGTGCATCTGCACATGATTCATCGTGCGATGGCGGGACTAATTTTGCTAATCGTTGTCGGCACAGCGGTTGTTGCATATCGACGCTTGGGGGCAGGGCATATATTAGCCAGACTAAGTCAGTGCTGGGTTGGGATTATCCTTCTGCAAGCTACACTTGGAGCGTTAACAGTTTTGAAATATAAACCCGCAGACATTGCTACGATGCATGTATTATGTGGGGCGCTGGTATTGCTCACGGGAGTAATGGGCACGATTATTTCCCGCTACAAACATTTGCCACCGCAACATTTTGGATCTTCACCCTTGGAGGAAATGAAGGAGGCTGTATCTTGAGTGGAGGACGTTCCATTGCCCGCGCCCAAGGCATAAGGCGTCAATGGGCTACATGGTCAGAGTTAATAAAGTTACGCCTGACCTCAATGGTGTTAATCACCACGGCGATGGGTTTTTATTTGGCCTCTTCCAGTAATTTTAACTGGATGCTCCTTTTTCACGCTTTATTCGGGACAGCAC
>CAJWKQ010000119.1 GCA_913041895.1 uncultured Verrucomicrobiales bacterium | reverse complement strand
TTTTGAGCACAGTAAATCCATTATTTGTCGCTTCCCGGACATTTACTTTTTTAAGGTGTTTAGGCATGTAAACCGAACCAAAGACCTTATGCACCGGCTTTTTACATACCGGGCACACAGTCAATGCCGGAACTTTTATTGGGCGGTTTACTTCAAATCGCACAGGGCAAATCTTACTCCCTTCAGTATGTTCATACTCATAGATAGGCACACGCTAAAGCTACCAAAAGACAGAGAAAAAGAAAAGCCCTCGACTACATCACTTGATAATTAGAGACTAAGGAAATGGCTGTTGTACGAATATTGATCGATGGCTACAGCCTCCTGCATGCCTGGCGAGATCTTGCGCCCAAGGAGCAACGATACTCAGCTCAAGCACGTGAAGCACTCATTCGGGTACTAACCCAATATGCTGATAGTGTAGGTACTCCCGTAACTCTTTTCTTCGATGGCGCTGGAGCTCCTAAAGATGTCCCAAAAAACGTTTCATCGGAATCACTGGAAATTGTTTTTTCCCGTGACAGAAAAACGGCCGATGACCTGATTGAGCGAACCGCTTACCGTCTTAAGCCCTACGGTGAAGCTCTTGCGGTAACAAACGATTATGCGGAGCGGGATACCGTTATTTCCATGGGCGGCCTCGCCCAAAGCTGTGAAGACTTCATAAAGGATATAGAACTCACCCTCAACGAACGAAATGATTTCCTGAAACAGTATAACCGCCGCGAAGCCAACCGTTACAAGCGCTAGCTCTTGAGGATAGCCCTAACCGCCCGCAGTAATACGTCCATGTCTTTTTCGGATCCGATAGTAATCCTAAGGTAATCCTTAACATGTGACCCCTTAAAATGGCGTACCAATATTTTTTGCGTCCGAAGTTTCTTGAGCCAAGTACTGGCCGAGAAACGCGGCGGCTTGGTCAGAATAAAATTCGCCTGACTAGGCAAGGTCTCGAAACCCAACTCCGCGAAAAACAGACCGACCTTTTCCCTCAGCTTAATAATCTTCCGGAAATTAGAACGGTAATACGGCAAGCTCTCCAAGGCTGCCTCGGCTGCCACTTGACCAAGACCATTTACATTATAGCTATCTCGGATTTTATCGAGGGCCGTAATCAATTCCCTTGATCCCACAAAATAACCAATCCGCTGAAAGCAGAGAGAGTATGCCTTGGAAAAGGTCCTACTTATTAATACATGTGAATGCTTCGACGCCAAATCCATCGCATTCTCTTCAGCAAAATCAACATACGCCTCATCCAGAACCACTACTCCTTTCTGGGCAAGACACAATGCATCCAGTTCGGCGGTCGTGTAACCACATCCAGCGGGCGCGTTGGGCGTCGTGACATAGGTTAATGCCGCTTTAAAATCCCAATCCTTTTCCTTTCTTAATTGGGCGACTGCAGGCAAAGAAAAGTCATCCAAAAGGCAAACCTCATTTCGTTTTGCATCATGGATATCAGCCAACACTGGATAGAGGGAGTAACTCGGGGTGAAATATTGTACGCAGCCTCCACGCGGATCGACAAACGCCCGGGCAGCCAGACCCAACAACTCATCAGAACCATTGCCTATTATCAAATTCTCAGGGTTAACCCCGTGCAACCCAGCCAATTGCTCACGAAGCTTATCGGCTCTGGGATCGGGGTACAACCGCAAGCGATCATCCACAGCACGCTTGATTGCTGACAATACTTTTGGAGCAGGTGGATATGGGTTTTCATTGGTGTTCAGTTTAATGAGCCCACGTTCTTTAGGCTGTTCGCCCGGTATGTACGGGTGCATTTGACGAACGTGTTTACGTACTAGGCTCATGGATTCAGCCGGATGGAAGCCGAACGGCCATGCGCATCAAGCCCTTCGACATCTGCAAACTGTCCGATAACTGAAATGGATTTCTTCAAGGCTGACTTTGAATACTCGACCACACTGGTGCGCCGCTGAAACATATCAACGGTCAACCCCGGGAAAGATGCTCCCGCTCCGGCGGTTGGTAAAGTGTGGCTCGGCCCTGCCACATAATCCCCCGTAACAGTCGGCGAGTCGTTACCAAGAAACAAAGCTCCTGCGGTCACAATTTCCTTGGCTGCTTCCTTGGGGTTCTTGAGCATCAGTTCACAATGCTCTGGCGCTAGTCGATTCGCCAACCTAATTGATTCAGCCGGAGATTTCACCTGAATCAGCCAGCCATTCTTATTGAGGGCCTTCTGGATGTATTTCCGCCGCGACTGGTTGGGTAACTGTTTTTCAATCTCCTTTTTCACTGCCGCAATCATTTTCGATGAAGCACTAATCAACCAGCACCGCTCGTGTCCGGAACCGTGTTCAGCTTGTGCCAGAATATCGGCCGCCGCATAGGCCGGATTAGCCGACGCGTCAGCCAACACCAATAATTCACTTGGACCGGGTAAAAGATCGATTGAAACGTGACCGACCAATAGCCTCTTGGCAGCAACCACGTAGGCATTGCCGGGTCCAAATATTTTCTGTACCGGCGCAATGGTTTTTGTGCCGAGTGCCAAGGCCGCTATTGCATGTGCCCCGCCAACGCGATAAATCTCTGTCGCTCCCGCCATTCTGGCCGCATGAAGCAACCCGGGATTGATTTCCCCTTCCTTATCACATGGAGTACAAACCACAATTTCTCTGCACCCGGCCACCTTAGCCAATGTCACTGTCATCAATGCTGTTGACATTAATGGAGCTGTCCCCCCAGGAATGTATATACCTACTCGATCAAAAGCGTCATATTTCTCCCCAACCCGTGCTCCCTGTGCGTTTTGCCCACTCCACCCCTTGCGCAACCCCCGCTTATGAAAGTCTCTGATATTCCGGTGAGCAAACCTAATGGCGGCCTTGAGTTTGCCGTCAACAACCTTACCTGCTGTCTGTATTTCGGCATCGCCCACGCGAAGGGTGCTGACAGTAAGATTGGCTCCGTCAAACCTCCTGGAAAACTCAATCAACGCAGCATCACCCTTGAGCTCCACACGCCCAACAATCGAACGGGAACTGGACTCAATCTTGGGATCAAACAAACTCGAGGCCGCACATAGGCGGTCAAGCTTGCGTGCAAAACCAGGATCGTTGTGTCGAAGCACCTTCATGAGGCGCGCAGTGAAACAGATGCACAGGCAAAAGTCAAAAGGCACCCCTTTAAAATTGACCGTCCGCCCAAACACATTAGTCTCACCGCCCACCTAAATGAATACAGGCCCCGTCAAATCATTTAATGTCGACTCTCTTCCGGTGCATGTTTTTGCCCGTCAGGACGACATGTCCAGTGCCGCCGCCACGGAAGTCAGCGACTACCTGTGCGGCACAATCAACAAGCAAGGCAGTGCCGCAGCAATTCTGGCCACTGGTAATTCGCAAATTCAGTTTCTGGAAAAGCTTTTGGCTATTGGCGAAGTGGATTGGAGCAAGATGACCCTTTTCCATATGGACGAATATCTCGGGATTGATAAGGATCATAGTGCCAGTTTTCGAAGATATATGCGCGAGCGTGTTGAGCAGGTGGTTCAGCCAGCGGCCTTTCACTATATTCAAGGAGACGCACTGGAACCACTCAAGGAATGCCGCCGCTATACCGATCTACTGGCTGCTCAAGCGATTGACCTCTGTTGTCTGGGCGTGGGTGAAAATGGCCACATTGCCTTCAATGACCCGCCCGTGGCGGATTTCAATGACTCTGAATCAGTCAAGATAGTTCAGCTTGATGAGGGCTGCCGCCAGCAGCAGCATGGTGAAGGACACTTCCCTACGTTTGATTCAGTACCCCAATACGCCTTCACCCTCACCATACCTGCCTTATGTCAGGCAAACAAAATGGTTTGTCTATGCCCTGAAACCAGAAAAGCAAAAATCGCAAAAATCGCGCTTCAAGGGGAAATCTCTACATCCTGCCCCGTCAGCTATCTTCGAGAGCAATCGCAATGTGTGATGTATATGGATGAGGATTCGGCCAGTCTACTCTAGAGCATCAACCGCTTCATCCACGCACCCAGCCAGAATCTCCAACCCCTCCTCCAGGGCTTCCTTGTTAATACACAAGGGCGGGGCAAGCTTCACGGTCTGACCCCAAGCCCCTACTGGAGCAAACAGCAGCAATCCCTTGTGAAAGGCGCGTTCAATAATATCAAATGCCAAATCATGACTGGGCTCCTGGGTTCCATGCTTAACAACCTGAAGCCCTCCAACCAATCCCCTGGCTGAAGTGCGCCCTATGATATCAGCATGCTTCTCGGCGATGGCTTCAATGGAATTTTTTAGGACCGATTCAAGACGGGCAGCATTACCGATAAGATCCTCATCAATAAGACTGCGAATACTTGCGATGGCAGCACGACAACTCAGGGGATTGCCAGTGTGGGTGCTAGTCATGGAACCGGGTGGGTAGGCATCCATAATTTCAGTTCTACCGATAACGCCTGAAAGAGGCAGCGAACTGGTGACACCCTTTCCAATACAAATGAGGTCCGGAATAACCCCGTAGTGCTCAAAAGCCCACATCCTGCCTGTACGCCCAAACCCCGCCTGCACCTCGTCAAAAATCAGAACCACCTCATTGGCATCACACCATTCGCGGAGTTGCTGAATATATTCAACAGGCGCAAAATCAGGGCCGACACCCTGAAACGTCTCAAACATCACCCCGGCAACATTTTCAGGAGACATCCCTCGCTCCTCTAGGGTCTTCAAAAAGAGGTCAAAACTTGTATCCTCAGTCCAGTATCCATCTGGCCAGGGAATCTGCACAATGGCCGGATCCAAATTTACAATCCAATCCTTTTGCCCAGGGATACCACCAGTCATTTGGCTGGCCAACGTACGACCATGAAAACCACGGTCTGCACCTACAATACCAATCTTTTTGTCGCCACCTTTGGCAATGCCGTGGGTCCTAGCCAGCTTGATGGCACATTCAGTTGCCTCACTCCCGGTAGTTAATAAGAATACCTTTTCGAGACCTTTAGGTGCAACTTCCTGCAGGAGCGTCACCAATTCCGCACGTTCTTCACTTGGAAAACAGTAGTTATGTATTAGCCCACTATCAACCTGATCGCGAATTGCATCACAGATCGCCTTGGTGCCATGTCCGGCATTTGTGACCAGCACACCACAGGAGAAATCCAACCACATGTTTCCGTGTGCATCATGCACCTGAAAACCTTCAGCGCGATCCCAAACCACCGGCGGTTGGCCGCGCATGGAGATGGGTTCAACATTACGAAGCGTCTCCAATGTTTGGATGGATTCAGGCGCAGGCAGGGCAGTTGTTATACGGCGATACCTAGTATCAACTTGCGGAACCTCAATTGGCTCAATGCTGAATTCCTTTCCCATCTACACCGCTTTCTCGTAAATTTTCCGGAACGGCTGTTCTTCATTCATCGGGTCTATTATGGTAATACCATCCTCTCCAAACCGCGCTGTCACTGGCGCCCCCTTCCCTTCGGCCAGGTAACTGAAATTCAAGTCTCTCACCTCCTGCGCAGCGTGCAGAATGGCTACCGTGATCCTTCCATCTTCAGCGGTGGGATAAATTTCAGTAACTGCATCCCGACTTTCACCCAGATGCTTCATGCGCGCAATAGCCGTCAGGCAAACTGTGAGGCTGTCGATGCCATAACCAATATAGGCAAACGAACCATCGGGGCGTTTCACGTCGCGCGTGAAATGATTGTTGGCGGTATGACTGCCGCCGCCTTGGTTCCAGAAACGAAATCCCCGGTATTGCTGATCGCTTTCCACCTTGCCATCGGCACCCACCACCTCGTGGCCCTGATTGACCGGCCCTTCAAAATCGTCAGGGTTAATCCAATTATTGTGGTAGTGCACACTCATGCCATTGGCGTAGTCAACGCGCACCTGCACCGCATCGTAAGCGTCAATCCCGTCGCGAATAAGCCGCTTCTTTTGACCCACCGCACTCAGTGCCACCGGCTTACTGTGGTAGTAATGCCAGAATAGATCGGTCCAGTGAGGGCCCACATAACTGAAGGGGTCACTATCCTCAACCCATTTGAAGGTACTGGTAGACACCTCCAAAGGCTCTTCCAACACCGCCAGCCCATAAACCGGATCCCCAATTCTCTCAGATATATCATCGCGCACTCGCAAGTGATCCGGGTCATAGCGCTTGTGCATGTCTACCCCCACCACCAGATCCTTGGCATTTGCCGCCTCAATAATTTGATCGGCCTCCTGCATATTCAGGCACATGGGTTTTTCAGTGATGACATGGGTTCCATTCCCCAAGGCCGCCAATATCACGGGCGTATGCAAATGATCGGGGGTAGAGACAGCCATCACGTCCAAGTCAGGAAAATCGCGCAGCACATCCTCCCACGGAGTTTGGCCGTGATAGGCCTTTGGCTCGTGCCCGGTCCATTCCTTGAAATTCGCTGCCGATGTTTTGGCACTAGCCTCTGATCGCGTGGCCACAGCAACCAGATCAAACTCAACGTCTGCCAAATCGCGTGTCCATTTGTCGAGCCCGCACCTGCCAAGATTCGGGCTTAAGCCGGCGCGCTGCAAATCAGCGTAGGCGCGCAAATGGACGTCCCCGCCGAACATTCCGGCTCCCACCAATGCAATCGTTATTCTTTTTGCCTCAGACACAACCAGTTAAACCTCTACTGATTCACCTTCTTGAGCCAATTCAGTTTGCACCTCGCCAATCAGCTTTTCCAGTCGACGACCGTACTCAACAAAGTTATCAGCCATCTTCTGTTCAGGCGCCTCGCTGTCTGTGTCATGAAAGACAACTGTCATATGCGGCTCAATGGAAATACCTGCGTCATAACCATTGGCAAATGCGTCCTTGAGGATATCGCGCACGCGACCATCGCCCTCGCCGGGGAAATGATATTCTTCGCCTTCTTCAGTCTTTACCGCGTCCTTGATGTGAATGTGTGCTGTGTGTTCCCGCATATGCTCCCAGAATTCCCAGGGGCACTGCATCCCCCAAGGCTGCTCGCCGCGACGGTCTGCGTTAAAGATTGGATTGGCCGTATCAAACACCCACTTGAGACCGGGCACCTTTTCCAGCAACTCCTCGGCATGCTGCCAGCTCATGCCACCATGGTTCATGCAGTTTTCATGCACCGGCTGCAATCCTTCATCAAGAAAGCGCCTTGTCACCTCCGCGACCCGCTCAAAAACTTCCGGCGGAGTCACCGCACAGTCATCAGTTGGCTTAAAGGACATGATTCGAACAAATTTTGTTCCAATCCTTTTCATGCGGGGAATAGCCCGCTCGACTTCCGCCAAGGTCACATCAAAGGGGGTTTCAACTGTCTTCTGCCAGTTACAGATGGTTGAACCAAAGGCGTAGATTCCTACACCGGACTCCTTAAGCTTCGTTTCTATCTGATCAAACGCCTCATCGGGAATATCATGGATTGGCCCCTTATCAAAACCATCCACCTGCACCGCACGCGCCTCGATCCATTTCCAGCCAAGTTTTCTGGTGACCTCAATCTGGCCATCAATCGTCACGGCTCCTTCATCGGCAATACCCATTAGTTCCATAATAAGTCCTTTGTATTAAAATTAACGTCGGTACGATGCAGTGAAATCCTCGTTGGAAACCTCCACCACCTTCTTCTCATGGGTGGAATTGGCGATAAGATCATTTAGCTTTGCCTCCCAAGCGGCGCTATCCATTGGCAAATCAATAGTCTCATTAATCAGCCCAGAATAAACCATCACATTGGCCAACTCCACCGAGCCAATACCGCTTTCGCCCGGGGCGATCAGTTCCTTTCCATCCAGAATCGCATCCACGAAGTTGGTCATCAGCATGGCATGGGCATTCTCAACACCCGGAATGGGGATTTCCTCCACTGTGGTTTCGGGTTGTTGGAAACCGATCTTTGAGGTCTTACTCCATTCATCAGAGGGAACCTCATTGCGGGTCAACACCAGCTTGTCATTTTCCAAAAGAACCCGCCCCTTGGTACCTGCAATCTCAAACCGGTTGCTACCCGGGGTCTCGCCGGTTGAGGTAATAAACGCGCCACTGGCTCCATTTGGAAATTCCAGGTAACTCACTACATCATCCTCCACCTCGATATCGTGATATTTTCCAATCCCAACATGACTGCGAATCTTTGAAGGCATCCCGGTAATCCATTGCAAGGCATCAAGCTGATGGAGACACTGGTTTAGGAGCACTCCTCCTCCTTCACCCTTCCAAGTTGCCCGCCAGCCACCGCTTTGATAATAAGCCTCGGCCCGAAACCAGTCGGTCATGATCCAGATCACGCGGATCAAGTCACCCAGTTCACCTCCCTGCACCAGTTCACGAATTTTCTGATAACGCGGTTCCACCCGCAGCTGAAACATGCCGCCAAATTTCTGCTCAGGATGAGCTTTGGCTGTTTCAATAAGCCGCTCTGCGTCAGCCTTATGTGCCGAAATGGGTTTCTCCACCATCACATGCAAACCCGCTTCCAGTGCAGCCATGCCTAGGGTGGTGTGCTGAAAATGCGGGGTGGCAATAATCAATGCATCAATTTCCCCTGAAGCGATTAATGCATCTCCAGAATCAAAGGTTTTCAAACCCTTGGCCTCGTAATCCGGCAGCTTGTCAGCCATGGCGTCCCCGACGGCTGTCAATTTACCTCGCGGCACCTTGCCATCCATCAGGTTCCCCACATGTACCTGCCCTATATTGCCCAAGCCAATTATACCAATACGTACTTCGTCCATGATTAAATAATTCGGTGAGAGGACTATTGGCAATGCGGACTAGCATCGCAAGAAATTTCATATCAGGAAACCTAGTGACCATGGCAAACCTTGTCCATATGCGATAAATCGGCATACTGCCAGGACCGATTGGATCACAACCCCTATGAACGATTCCACAGAAATTATCGCACGCCACTACCAGAGTGGTGAAGGTCACCGAGTCGTTTACTCTGGAGGCGTAATTGAATCGGTTGAACCAGCCGAAGCCCCAGAAGATACGTGGTATGGCCCTGGCATTTTTGACCCGCAGGTGAACGGCTATGCGGGCATAGATTTCCAAAAGGACGGCCTCAGCGCAGAGGACCTGCATAAGGCCAGTAGCGGACTGAAAGCCGATGGATGCCCTCGCTGGCTACTCACGTTGATCACTGATGATTTTGATAAACTCATTGCCAGGCTTACCCACCTGAAGAGACTCCGTGATGAGGACCCCGTCCTGAGGCGGGCAATCGCCGGATGGCATGTGGAAGGGCCATTCCTGTCAACCGAACCGGGTTTCCGTGGAGCCCATGATAATGAGGTAATGCGTGATCCGACAACGGCCGATATTGATCGGATTCGGGAAACCATCCCTGAAGATCCTGTCCTGCTCACCTTCGCCCCGGAACTTGAAGGAGCAATTGCAGCCATCAAGCGTGCCGCAGAACTTGGCATGCGGGTAAGTCTAGGACATTGCAACCCTAGCGCACAAAATTTGACCGAAGCCAAGAATGCGGGGGCTACCGGCTTTACTCATTTAGCCAATGCCTGTCCTCAGGAACTGGATCGGCATGATAATTTCCTGTGGCGCGTACTTGACTCAGGCGACCTCACTTGTGGCC
>CAJWKQ010000118.1 GCA_913041895.1 uncultured Verrucomicrobiales bacterium | reverse complement strand
GCCTGAGCCCAACTTACTGGAAGGAACTGCAACTGCCGCCGGAGATTATCAAGACTACAGTAGCCGATGAATGGGAGGAACGGATGGATGCGGTGGGTCGCACTTTTCTTGGCCTCACTCTGGGCTGTGCCCGCTGCCACGACCACAAATTTGAACCCGTGACGCAGGCCGACTACTACGCAATCGCCGGCGTATTTGCCAGTGTTCGCATCGCCGACCGACCAACCATCTCAGAAGAATTTTGGAAGCCGGTTGCAAAAGCCCGCACTCAGGTGGCCGCTCTTGAAAAACAGATAACCGATTTGAAAAAGAAAAAACCCGCACCCAATTCAACTGGAGTAAAGACACCCGGCTTTGCAGAAGACACAGCCACCGCAATCGCCAAGCTCAAGCCGATACTCTATGAGTCATTAAACACAAAACCGACTAAATTGGTCGTGGAAAAAGGCGTGGCGATATCGCTGGAGCAATTTGCCACCTTCGCCGAGGGCCGTTTGCAAGCCAACGTGCCGGGATTGGGCAAGGCCTACACGGTGGCATTTTGGTTTCGCAATAATCTCCCCAACAAATCACGTCCGGTAACAGGTTATCTATTCTCACGTGGCCCTAACGATGCAGCGCGTGCGCCGGGCGATCATCTTGGTATTGGTGGCACTTCCACACAAGCAAGTGGCACTCTCTTCCTTTACAACGGTGACGCAGTAAAAGGTTACATTGGCGGCAAAACCGTTATTACTCCGGGCACTTGGAATCACGTAGTACTCGCACGCAATGGCAATCACGTAACAGCCTGGTTAAACGGCGCCTCCACTCCGGAGTTCACTGGAAACATCAAAGCCACCGCCATGAATTCGAAAGAGTTTTTCCTCGGCGGCCGCAATGAGAGGTTTGCGTTGATTAATGGCCGCCTCGCCCACGTGGCATTTTTTGAACGTGCCCTAACTGGCCCTGAAGCAAAACAAATCCATGCCGCTGCCGGACTACCTCAAGGGCCGATAATTAAGCCAATAGAAAAAAACACCCCCGCTTTAGCCTCCAACAATTCAAAGTTGGAGATAACCAAACTGGAAAGGGAAATTGCGTCCATTAAGAAACGAACACCTCACTACAATATGCCTACGGTCAATGGGGTGACCGAGGCCGCGCTCTTCGTCAACCCCAAGCGTAATGGTACCCATGGAACAGCACTTGACTACAAGCAGGGTAAATCTCGTGATTTATCCATCCACAAACGTGGCGATCCAAACACCACGGGCAAAACCGTACCGCGCCGTTTTCTGGGAGCATTCCCTATTGATGCAAATGTTCCCCGTGATTTTAAGCGTGGAAGTGGTCGATTGGATCTGGCTGAGGCGATAGTGGAAGAAGGGGCACCACTAGCTGCGCGAGTCATCGTAAACCGAGTATGGCAACATCACTTTGGCCGCGGACTTTGTCCTACACCTAGTGAGTTGGGCCATTCCGGGGAAGATCCTACGCATCCAGAGTTACTTCAGGATTTAGCAGCGCGATTTATTTCAAATGGTTGGTCCATTAAATGGTTACACCGTGAGATTTTACAATCAGCAACGTGGCAACAAGGAATTGAAAATTCTGCTTCTCAAAAAACCGACCCGGCAAATCAGTATTTGGCCCGCATGCAGCGCCAACGGTTGGATGTTGAAACCTGGCGCGATGCCATGCTTCAGGCCAGCAATCAGATAGACCTTACCATGGGAGGGGAACCTATGGATTTGGAATCCAAAGAAAACAAACGACGTACGCTATACGGGTCTATTCACCGTCGCGAACCCAATCAGATGTTACGCATCCATGATTTTCCGGACCCCACCGCGCACGCACCTACCCGCCCTCAAACCATCACACCTTTGCAGCAACTCTTCAGCCTGAACGGACCCTTTATGCTCCAACAATCCGAATCGCTGGCTGTTATTTTAATGGAGCAATCCGGAATTGAGGCAGGTATTCGGGCCGCCTATCAAAAACTCTTTCAGCGCGAACCGCGTGAATCTGAGGTGAGCATTGCCCAAACCTTTCTTAAGGGGAAGGAAACCGATGTTGCAACATGGACACAATATGCACACGCGCTACTGGCAGGAAATGAATTCCAGTTTATAGATTAATGATTGAGCCAAGGTCCATCAATCGCCGAGCTGCACTGACACGCATGGGAGCAGGAATGGGGACTTTAGGACTATTTAACTCATTGCAGGCAGCTACGGACATGGCTCCTCATTTTGCTCCACGCGCCAAGAGAGTCATCCATCTCTTTATGAATGGAGGCCCTTTCGGTCCGGACTTTTTAGACCCCAAACCAGCTTTAAAGAAATATGCCGGCCAAAGACCCAAGGGAACGGACTTGCGCACTGAACGACCCACCGGAGGATTATTGGATGCCCCCTACAAATATGCCCGACATGGTCAAAGCGGTTTACCCGTCAGCAGTCTTTTGCCACACACGGCAAAATTTGCCGATGAACTCTGTGTCCTGCGCTCCGTCTACACGGATAATCCAAATCACGGGCCGGCTCTACTCCTGATGAATAATGGCACCATGACACCCAAGGTTCCCAGTATGGGTGCGTGGATGAGTTATGGGTTAGGCACAGAAAACACCAACCTTCCTCCTTACATTGTGTTGTGCCCAGGGCGTCCTGTTCGTTTTTCCATCTTGTGGAACAGCGCCTTTCTACCCTCACAACATCAGGGCGTGTATATCAACCACTCCAAGATTACGCCCAAGGAAATGATCCCATGGTTGCGTAACACCAAGCTCGATCCGACCGCGCAACGTCGCCAGCTCGACCTCATGCAGGCACTTAACCGCGAACATATCAAACAACAGAACATTCCAGATTTGGCTTTGGAAGGTCGAATCGAAGCCATGGAAACAGCATACCGGATGCAGTTTGCTGCAACCGATGCGTTTGACATTGCCAAAGAACCCAAACACGTAAGGGAAGCTTACGGCAAGGGACACTTTGCCAATGGTTGCCTATTGGCCCGGCGCCTTTCCGAACGCGGAGTTCGCTTCATCCAAGTGTATTATGGCAATGGTCAACCTTGGGATACGCATAGCAACCACAACAAAACCACACCGAATCTTGCAAAGAATATTGACCAACCCATGGCCGCCCTATTGGGTGACTTAAAATCCCGCGGCTTGCTGGAGGATACACTCATAGTTTGGGGAGGAGAATTCGGACGTACACCTGTTAGCGAAAACGGCAACGGCCGCGATCACAATCCACATGGCTTCATGATGTGGCTCGCCGGTGGTGGAGTAAAGGGCGGCACAACCTATGGCGAAAGTGATGCGTTCGGGTTTAAAGCCGAGCAAAACCGTATGCACATCCATGACCTGCACGCCACACTACTGCACCTGCTTGGTATCGATCATGAACGGCTCACCTACCGCCATGCCGGCCGTGATTTTCGCCTCACCGACGTCCACGGGCACGTAGCCAAGGAAATTCTGGCTTAATCCAACCATCTTGATCCTAAGGTAACTATTATTGAGACAATGCGTCTTTTAATGTATAAGTAACCCCAGATGACTAAGCACCTGAACTATTCCTTTTTTCTGCTCTTTTGCGGGTGCTTTCTACTGTCTAAAGTGAGTGGTTTTTCGGCTGAACCCAGTGCTGAAGGCTTAGCATTTTTTGAGAAAAAAATCAGGCCAGTTTTAGTTGAGCACTGTTATAAATGCCACTCAGCCAATAGTGAAAAGATTCGGGGTGAACTACTTGTCGATACACGGGCCGGCCTTTTAAAGGGAGGTGAATCAGGGCATGCTATTGTTCCTAAAAACCTCGAAGCCAGCCTGCTTATGGAAGCCATTCGGCATGAAGATGAAGACTTGGCGATGCCACCTAAGAAAAAACTCCCCGCTTCAGTCATCGCCGATTTTGAAAAGTGGATTATGATGGGAGCGCCTGATCCTCGTGACGGCACAGGTCCCATTGAGAAACCCAACTGGGAAAAGGCCAAGGATCACTGGGCCTTTAAAGCTCCACAGAAACCAGACTTGCCTGAGGTAAAACAAATCGAATGGGCCCGTACTGATATTGACCGGTTTATTTATTCAAAACTGGAGGAGCAATCATTAAAGCCGGCCAAGTATGCGGACCGACGAACCTTAATCCGTCGTCTTTTTTTTGACCTGAACGGAGTACCACCTACCCCCAAGGAGGTGGAGGATTTTGTAGCCGATAATAATCCTCAAGCCTACAGCAAACTTGTCGACCGGCTCCTTGCTTCTGAGAGCTTTGGGGAACGCTGGGGCAGGCACTGGCTGGATGTAGCCCGCTACGCTGAGTCGAGCGGAAAGGAAACCAACTTGGCCTATCCTCATGCCTGGCGCTACCGTGATTACGTTATCGATTCCTTTAATGCGGACAAACCCTACAACCAGTTTATCAGCGAACAAATTGCTGGAGACTTAATGCCCGCACGGGGCGACCAACACCGCGCTGAACTAATGACTGCCACAGGGTTTCTCGCCTTGGGACCCAAGTCACATAACGAACGCAGCCGGATGCAATTTACCGTGGATATGGTTGATGAACAAATTGAAACCTTGTCACGATCCATGATGGGCCTGACGATTGCCTGCGCCCGCTGTCACGATCACAAGTTCGACCCCATTCCCCAGAGTGAATATTATTCGATGGCCGGGATTCTTTATAATACTGAAACCCATTTTGGAACCATTCAGGGACCTGGAAATCGTCACAGCTCCAAGCTGCTTAATTTACCGACTGAAACAACTGGCAGTCCTGGACGCACACTCACCCCCACTGAAAAAGCACGTCTTGAAAAAGCACTGGCCGACAGCAAAAAAGCCCGTGACCAACTCGTCGCCCAAGCTCGTCGTGAACGTCAGGATGGTTCTGGTGATATCCAACGCACCCTTTTCCGCACCCGAGTAGCGAATAGTCGGGTTAGTGATATCACTGAGAAACTTAGTGGTTATAATAAAAACGGCCAATCCATTCCGCGGGCCATGGGAGTGAGGGACCGAGGCTTTGTTCGAGAAACCCGTGTTCTGGAACGAGGAGAAATTAATCAACCCGGTGAAAGAGTTGGCCGCGGTTTTGTGTCCATTGTTAATCCAGACTTTAAACCTTTCTTTAATCGGCGAGGCAGCGGCCGGCGCCAGATGGCCGAGTGGATTGTCAGCCCGGGCAATCCTCTTACCTCCCGCGTTATGGTAAACCGCATCTGGCATCATCTTTTTGGACAAGGATTGGTTCGTAGCATGGACAATTTTGGCTCTACCGGAGAAGCCCCTAGTCATCCAAAACTTCTCGATCATTTAGCCATTCAATTTGTTAACCAAGGTTGGTCCGTCAAAAAGATGATCCGCCAAATTGTCTTGAGTCGCACCTACAGAATGGCCTCAAGCTATGATTCAGCAAATTTTCAGGCGGACCCGGAAAACCGGTACCTATGGCGGGTTAGCAAACGGCGGTTGGATGCTGAGTCTATTCGCGATGCTATGCTCTCAACCAGTGGTCTTTTGAACTGGGAAAAGCCTCGAGGCTCACTGGTTGCCAAGGCAGGCAATGGCCAAGTCAATCGGAGTCGAAATCTACAACCGAAAAATCTGATACAGACCTTCGATCACCGTTCGGTGTTCCTACCAATCGTGCGTGATTTGGTTCCCCCTTCGCTGGATCTATTTGACTACGCAGAACCTTCACTGGTAACTGGCAAACGTGATGTTACTACAGTTCCCTCTCAGGCTCTCTATCTTATGAATGATCCTTTTGTATTACGTGCTTCTGACAACATGTCGCGGCGGATTTTTGAGGAAGCCTCTTCCCCGGAGCATAGGGTTCAACTTGCCTACCAGCTTGCTTATGGTCGCCAACCCAACAACCGCGAGATCAATTCCACTCGCCAGTTCTTTGAACGGTGGCAAGCTGAACAAAAAAAACAAACCTCCTCACGTGCCACTGGTAACCGTGTATCTGCCTGGAGCAGTTTTTGCCAAGCTCTCCTTTGCAGTGCTGAATTTAGATATCTCAACTAGCCATGAATTCTGATCACAATATTCTGGACCATCTTTCACGCCGTGAAATGCTTAAAAGCGTTTCCTCTGGCTTCGGTTATCTCGCTCTGGCTGGCATGTGTGCCGAGGCTGCTAAAGCCGATCCTCTAGCACCAAAAACTCCGCACTTTGCACCCAAAGCAAAGCGCGTCATTTTCTTCTGTATGCGCGGCGGGCCTTCCCACGTAGACACCTTTGATTATAAGCCGCAGCTAAAAGTGGATGCCGGTAAACCCGGACTGGGTCGTCGCGGAACCAGCAGTCGAGCCAAGCTGATGCCCTCTCCTTGGCAATTTGCTCCACACGGCCAGAACGGTCTCCAGATTTCAGAACTCTTTCCGCACTTAGCCAAGCATGCTGACAAACTGTGTATGCTCAATGGCATGCACACTGATCTCCCCAATCACCCACAGGCTTTTGTCAAAATGCATACGGGCAACTCGCAGTTTGTCCGCCCTTCACTGGGCGCATGGACTCTTTATGGGTTAGGCACTGAGAATAAAAATCTGCCCGGCTTTATTGTACTCAGCCCTCAAACTGGTTTTGGCGGAGCACAAAACTATGGCAGCGCATTTCTGCCAGCCATCTATCAAGCCACCCCAATCCGTGGTTCGCGTAGCGGAAGCGGGCAGGTCAGTAACATCCGCAACCCGCGCCTACCCAGCGCAAACCAGCGCATCCAGTTGGATCTCGTTCAATCCTTAAACCAGGGACAACTGGAAAAAGATAAGGTCAACCCGGACATTGAAGGAGTCATTGAGTCCTTTGAACTGGCTTTCCGAATGCAGAACGAAGTGCCTCAGCTCATGGATGTCAGCAAGGAGCCTGCACGCATTCAACAGGCTTACGGTCTGGAAAATCGTGCCACACAAACATTTGGCCGCCAATGCCTGCTTGCTCGGCGCATGGCTGAATCAGGCGTTCGCTTTATCGAACTAAATTCAGGCAACTGGGATCAACACCGCGACCTTAACAATGCATTGGAACGCAACTGCCGCGGCATTGATCAACCGATAGCCGCCCTGTTGGCAGACCTAGAGGAGCGCGATATGCTTAAGGACACCCTGCTGATGTGGGGCGGAGAATTTGGCCGCACACCCCACGCACAGAATGGAGATGGACGCGACCATAACAACCGTGGCTACACCATGTGGATGGCCGGCGGTGGCGTCAAAGGCGGCATGAGTCATGGCGGCACAGATCAATACGGCTATGCTGCAGTGGAGGGTAAAGTGCATATCCACGACTGGCACGCCACCATCCTTCATCTACTGGGCCTCAACCACAAACGCCTGACCTTCAATTATGCCGGACGCGACTTCCGCCTGACTGATGTACATGGCAACGTGGTAAAAGACATTCTGGCCTAACTTAGAAGCCTTGCTTCGATGGCCTCCCCGCAGCAATATACACGCAAGTGTCACGTAGTCTTTAGCAGTTAATGATCAATCGAATCTTAAAATATCTCTGGGGCATTCGCAAAGCTCACTGCACAAATTACATACGAACGCACTTTTCACAATTCGGAGAAGACATTGTTTTAAAAGAACTGTTAAAGCCATCTGTAAAAGATGGATTCTATATAGACGTCGGTTGTTACCATCCCAAAAAACATTCAAATACATATGCGTTACACAAAAAAGGATGGTCAGGAATAAATATCGATCTAGAAGAGGATAAAATTCTACTGTTCAATATATGCAGACCAAATGACCATAATGTGGTTTGTCCCATATCCGATATCCCGGAAAAAGTAAAAATCCGCAGGTTTAGCCGTTTTGGCCTTGGATCAACCATAAGTAATGATCAAGCCACAGCCAGTGAAGAAGAAGTGTATGATGAATGGGAAACTGAATCACAAACCCTGCATCAGGTAATCAACAACAGCCCTTATAAGGAGCGCCAAGTTGATTTATTGACGATTGATGCTGAAGGGATGGATTACCGAATCCTGAAATCAATTGATTTTAGCGTATTAAAGCCATCGATCATTTTAATTGAGGCTTACAGCTTAAATATTGAGGAAATACTAGCATCCGAAACTTACCTTTTATTGGTTTCTAACGGTTATGTGATGAGGAGTTGGACCTTCTACACTTTGTTTTTCGTCCTACCATCGGCAAGTATCTTAAAAGATAGAGAATCCAACTAAAACACAGAACCTTGCTTCTCAAGCCTCCGCAAGGCAACATTACCTCATGCGTTTTCCTCTTTTACTGGCCGGGCTGATCCTATCCTTCACCCTCTCTGCAGCGGATAAGAAACCCAATATTCTGATGATTGCCATTGATGATCAAAATGATTGGATCGGGTATCTGGGCGGCCACCCTATGGTAAAAACCCCGCACATTGACCGGCTCGCCAAACGCGGTACTGCTTTTACCAACGCTCACTGTCAATCACCCCTGTGCAATCCTTCGCGCACCAGTTTGATGATCAGCCGACGACCAGGCAGCACGGGCATCTACGGCCTCGCTCCCTGGTTCCGCAACCTGCCCGAATTTAAAGACCTGGTGACACTGCCGCAGCACCTCAAGGCCAATGGCTACCGCACCTACTCCACCGGAAAGATCTATCATGGCCGTTACGGGCGCAAGGGAGCCGAGTTCGATGTTCTCGGACCCGGCTCAAGCGTCGGCGCCCGACCAAAGAAGAAGATTGTCACCACCCCCTTCGGAAACCATCCGCTGGTCGACTGGGGGGAGTTCCCACACAGGGACGAGGACAAGGGCGACTGGAAGGTCGCCTCCTGGGCCGTCGATCAACTGGATGCCGAGCCGAAGGAGCCGTTCTTCCTGTCGGTCGGGTTCTTCCTGCCACACGTGCCCTGCTACACCACCCAAAAATGGTGGGACCTTTACCCCGATGACGATACCGTGCTGCCCAGAATCCGGCGCGATGACCGCAAGGATACACCCCGCTTCTCCTGGTACCTGCACTGGTACCTGCCCGAGGTGCGGCTCAAGTTCCTGGAGGAGGTCAACGAATGGCGCAACCTCGCCCGAGCCTATCTAGCCTGCACCAGCTTTATCGACAGCCAGGTGGGCCGTGTCCTTGAAGCCCTTGAACGCAACAAGCTCAAGGAGAACACCATCATCGTCCTGTGGTCCGACCACGGCTGGCACATCGGCGAAAAGCTGATCACCGGGAAGAACACCCTTTGGGATGACGGAGCCCGCGTTCCCCTCGTCTTTGCCGGACCCGGGATCAAGCCCCGGCAGGTATGCGGCAAGCCCGCCGAGCTCCTGGATATCTACCCCACCCTCCTTGCCCTCTGCGAACTTCCAAAAAACAGGAAGCTTGAGGGACACAGCCTGGTCCCCCAGCTGAAGGACGCCAACGCCCCGCGCAAGTGGCCTGCCATCACCACCCACAACCATGACAATCACGGGATTCGCTCCGAGTACTGGAGCTTCATCCAGTACGCGGACGGAAGCCGTGAACTCTATGACATGCGGAAGGATCCCCATGAGTGGGTCAACCTCGCCGATAACCCCAAGTACGCCGACGTCATCAAGGAACACCTCAAGTTCA
>CAJWKQ010000117.1 GCA_913041895.1 uncultured Verrucomicrobiales bacterium | reverse complement strand
ATACCATCGTGGTATTCACCAGCGACCACGGCTACAGCATGGGCCACAACGGCATTTGGCACAAAGGCAACGGTCACTGGGTGCTAAAGCCGCCACCGGCCGTCACCAACAAGAACATCCCGCGTAATCAACGACCGAATATGTATGACAACTCCATCTTCGTGCCCACCGCCGTGCGCTGGCCCGGCCACATTGCCCCGGGAACAGTACTGGACCTACCGGTAAGCAACCTTGACTGGTATCCAACGCTGCTGAAGTTAGCAGGCGTAGCGTCACCCAAGGGGGAGATCATTCGTGGACGCGACATTAGTGGGACGTTACTCGGCGAAAAAACAGATTGGCCGGACGTGTGCTACGGCGAGTACAGCACCCATCACCAGAGCAAGACACACATGCGGATGATCCGCACGACGAACTGGAAGCTGGTGCGCGATTTTCTGAATCCGGAACGTGATGAGTTGTTTGACCTGAAGAATGACCCCGCCGAATCGCGCAATGTGATCACAGAAAAGAAAAATGCAACTGTGGTGAAGGAACTGCACGGCATGATTCTAGCACGAATGAAAAAAATAAAAGATCCAGTATTGAAATAACCACCTGATGGATACTCGCCGACAATTTCTAAGAAATTCCACCGCCATTGCAATAGGCTTTGGCGGCCTGCAAACACTGAGCGCACGATTGGCACAAAAGGATTCTTTACGCACTGAAGGCTATGGGCCTTTGTTGCCGGATAAAGCCAAGGTACTGGAGCTGCCCAAGGGGTTTTCCTACAAGATCATTTCCAAGGCGGGCGAGAAGATGGATGACGGACTCATTCTGCCCGGTAAACCCGATGGCATGGCAGCTTTTCCCGGACCAAACGGCACGACGATTCTCATTCGCAATCACGAGATCAATCCCGCCGTGAATCCTTCACTCGGGCCGTTCGGTAAACAAAACGCTCTGCTGACCGATGCTATTCGCACCAAGATGTATGATGCCGATACGAAATTGAAGGAAGGCTCAACGGCGGCCTGCCTCGGTGGAACCAGCACCATGGTGTACGACACCAAAAGCCATAAGGTGGTACGTCAGTTTCTCAGCCTCACCGGCACTCTCAAGAATTGTGCGGGCGGCCTGACGCCTTGGGGCAGCTGGATCACTTGCGAAGAAACCACAGACCGGGCCAGCAAAACATTGGCGCAGGATCATGGCTATAATTTTGAAGTGCCCGTCACTGCTAAACCCACGCTAACCAAGGCAGTGCCGCTAAAGGCAATGGGACGGTTCAATCACGAGGCAGTGGCGGTTGATCCCAAGACCGGCATTGTTTACGAGACGGAAGATCGCGGCGATGGTTTGATTTACCGGTTCATTCCCAAAGTAAAAAGACAACTCGCAAAAGGCGGAAAACTTCAGGCACTGGCAGTGGACGGTTTGCCGTCTCTGGATACACGTAACTGGGAAAAGCAAAGCGTAGAGGTGGGCGCAAAGCTGCCCGTGAAGTGGCTGGATATGAATGACGTGGAATCGCCCAAGGACGACCTGCGTCAACGCGGCTTCAAAAAAGGGGCGGCACAATTCGCCCGCGGTGAAGGCATGTGGTATTCTCGCGACTCAATTTATTTTGCCTGCACCAACGGTGGCAAGAAAAAGGACGGACAGGTTTGGCGGCTTAACGGTAACACACTGGAACTGTTTGCTGAGCCGAACGACGAGGCACTGTGCGACAATTGCGACAACCTCACCGTAGCCCCGTGGGGAGACCTTATCCTGTGCGAGGATGGCGGCGCCGAACAGTTCCTAGTAGGCATTACGCCTGAGGGAAAATTCTTTAAGCTCGGCCGCAATGCTAAAAGCAACAGTGAATTTGCCGGGGCCTGTTTTTCCCCCGACGGCACGACGCTATTCGTTAACATCCAGCACGCCGGCCTTACTCTCGCCGTCACCGGCCCTTGGGCAATGAGGCAATAAACCGATCAATCGTCGGCTTGCCCTTCAACCAACCGAGCTTAATAAAAAACTCATCTGTTCGCTTCATGGTAGCCATAAAATTTTTTGCATTGCCCCGACCATAATTGAAAAACCCATGTTTCTGGTCTGGATAAGCTGCCAACTCAGCCTGATTATCTACCTTCTTCATTTTCTCCACGAATACCTTGGAAGTCCAAAAAGGAACCAAAAGGTCCGCTTCACCGTGAAGCACCAGTGTAGGCGGTTGACCCTTGGCTACGTTATGCCAAGGCGACAACTGTTCTGGCGTCACGCCCATCCTTGCGGACATTCCAGCAATAGCCTCTGCTCTTAGGTGAGCCTGCCTGCCAGGTATGGGAGCTATAACACAGGCTGGATTGTATAAGACCATTGCGTTAGGAGCCGAACTGGTATCTAAATCCTCACCCTTTGCTTCGAATCCTTTGATTACACCTGTACAAGCGGCAACATGCCCGCCAGCAGAACCTCCTGCGGCAACAATTTGGTTTGGATTTACCCCGAGTTTTTTAGCATTGCTACGAATCCAGCGTACCGCACTCTTGCCATCTTCCACGCAGGCCTTGCCACGGGTTCCATGCATACTGCGGATACGATATTCTGCTGTCACAGACATCATGCCACGACTGGCCAGATAACGGCACTGCTGCTCAAATTGCGCCGGGGTGCCGTGGTTCCAGCCACCACCAAAAAAGAACACTATTGCTGGTGAACTAGACTTCTTTTTGGCAGGTCGGAAGATATGTAGGTGCAGTTTCACCTCACCAGCGGTCTTGTAGACTACCTTCTCAGAACCTTGGAATTTTTCAGGCCAAACTTGCTTACTACGCTGAGCGGTGGCAGTGAATGATAAGGCGAGAGCCATCAGAATCATTATTCGATACATAGAGGCTTCACTGTGCCACGCAAACGCCCAATAGCAAATGAATTGGCCCATCCAGTGGAATATGAAACACTCGCTAACAGCTAATGGCAGAAAAGAAAACAGTGTTGGTCACCGGATCAGCAGGTCGGGTTGGACAAGCGGCAGTTATTGGCCTCTTAAAACGCGGTCACACTGTTCGAGGATTCGATCGCTCTGCTTCGCCCAAACTCCCGAATGCCACGATTGCAGACCTCAGCAATTTGGATGCCCTCTCTGCAGCAATGGAAGGAATTAATACTCTTGTTCATTTGGCCGCCACGCCTGATGACGTGGAGGATCCGGTTACCAATCTCTTTCCACCCAATATTATAGGACTCTATCACACTCTGGAAATCGCTCGGGAAGCGGGCGTAAAAAGGTTGATCCTCCCCAGTAGCGGGCAGGTGAATTGGTTCAATAATTTTGAAGGGCCCTGGCCGTTGGATGAATCGGTACCCGTTTCCCCCAAGGGTTGGTATGCCGCCACCAAGATGTTTCTGGAAAGCATTGGCTACAGCTACTCGGTTACCCACGGTATGAGCGTGCTCATTACGCGTTTAGGGTGGTGCCCGCGCGATGCAGGACAGGTACGCGAGATTGCTGGTGAAACCATCTATCAGGATGTCTACCTGAGTCCCGGTGATGCAGGCCGATTCTTTTCCGGATGTGTGGAGGCTGAAGAATCTGTTTCGCACGCCATCCTGTATGCCACCAGCAAACCCGTTGATAAACAGCGTTACTGTCTCAAATCCGCGAAAGAAATTGCAAATTTTGAACCGCAGGAACAATGGCCAGACGGCACGGAGATTATAGTAGGCAAACGCTGGGCGGGTCAGTGACGATCCCAAAGATTCTCCGGATGACCAACTGGGTGGTTAAATCCGAGTTGCCTAATATCGCGTGACTCCACATGCCCGTCAACAAAACCCACATTAGCTCTACCTCCATGTCGTGGTATTACACGTGTCGGAATCCAATCCCAGAATCGGTCGTTGGGCATACGGATAGTCCACGAGCCCAAAGGTCTGGAAGTATCCTCATGCCATTCATTCATGGGGCGATGCATTGTCTCAGGGGTGATGAAGGCCGAATCAGCGAAATAAATGGCGAGTGCGGGGTTCTGTATTCGCGATGCATGGGGTGATTTAACTTCGGACTCCACCACAAATTTCTCTGCCACTCCCAAATTCATTCCAAAACCAATTCCTCGACCTGGATCACATTTCATACACGGACAGCGGAATGCTCGCCGATCTCCTACATAGGTTTCTAACAAATCTGGCCACATGGTCATTTTAGAATTAGGAATGATGGCATTAGGAGAAGGTTTCCTTTTTATCGCATGGGGTGTGAGGTGATCATCATGATCCTGAGTGTACAGGATTTGGCCTATCGAGATATTGCGAAGATTGTTCATGCAATACGTCTCTTGAGCCTTAGTTAGAGCTTTTGCCATTGCCGGTGCCATCATTGAAACAAGCACACCTAAAAGGGTGATAACCACCAGAAGTTCGACAAAGGTAAACGCCCGCAAGCGCTTTCGACTGGCCAGTTTCCAGTCCGAGATCATATTAAAGTAGACGGCACGAACTACTAGCGGTTACACAAATCTCGCCATTTTGGCAGATAATTGATAGGGTTGCTTATCATGGATAACGAGCTGGAATCTCAGTCAAAGGTTGATCACAAAACCAGTTCTGACCTCAGCCAGTGGCGTTGGCCAATTGTGCTTCTGGGTATTACTGCTATGGCAGTTATTGCCTACATTTATTCCATCAAAGCAGCAAAGGATGTTGCGGAGAACACGGTGCGCAAAACACAGGAGACCATCGCAGGTATTGGAGAATCAGCCATTACCATCGCCGAAAATTTTCAACAGTCAAAAATTACTCATACCTTTACTGAATCACTACCAGAGGCCAATGATGCTGGCGAAGGCCGACTTGAAGTTGCCACGTTGGAGAATACCAAGCACTTCAAACGAACAAATAAACGCACAATCCTCTGGGATAAGATTAGCTTGGGGACTACTGTTACTGAAATCCGAGTACCTGCTACTTTTCGCTACCATATAAAACTCTCTGATCCGTGGAAATTGGAGGTGCGAGATCAACAGTGTTTTGTCATTAGCCCAATGATGCGGCCTACTACTCCAGTTGCCATCCATACTGATAGGATCGAGAAATACTCAGAGCGTGGCTGGGCTCGTTTTAATAAGGAAGAACAGATGGATGCACTAATGAAAAGTATCACTCCGCGTCTTACTTCACACGCATCATCTGATAGCCATGTAAACCTTGTACGCGAACACGCACGCAAAACGGTGGCCGAGTTTGTTCGTCAGTGGCTAATGAAAGAGGATCACTGGAGAAAAGATCGGTTTCTTACAATTACCGTTATTTTTGCGGACGAAGCGACATCTGAAGATTTTCCAGCGAAGCCCACGCTTCAGTTGAACTGACTCGTGCTTTTTCTGCCGGTGCTTCACTGGGTTTATCAGGTTTCAAAGGCAGGATGGTAGCCATTACCATCACCTGAACGATGCCCGCCACGCCGATGGCCGTGAGCATCACCGTCCAAGTCTTCAGCGTTTCCTTTTCGGTAAACCCGCTCATGCGCTGTACCACCCAGAATCCGCTGTCGTTCATCCACGAGAGTGGGAACGCTCCGAAGCCAATCGCCAAACAGAAATATATTGGATGGCATCCAAGTGTGCCGGCATCAATCATACCTGAAATGATGGGGGCCATAATTCCTGAGCCCGTGATCATCGATACAGTGGCCGAACCTTGCGCGGCTCGGATCACCGCCGTCAGCAGCCACGCCATAAAGAGCATTCCAGCGGTCCCTCCTTCATTCACTCCAATTGCTTTAATAGTATCCCCTATGCCAGTATGACCAATCATTGACCCAAAAGCGCCACCAGCACCCGTAATCAAGATAATAACTCCCGCAGTCTCCAGAGGGGTATTCATCGATTCACCTAGCTTTTCAAAGGTCCACCCACGTTGCTTGGCCAATGTGTACATGGCAATCAGCGCTGCAAGGAACATAGCCACATTTTTGTTGCCAACAAATTCCATCCATTTTTTGAACCCAGGTGATACCTCCATCCCAAACTTTCCCGCCAATCCAATAAAGGTGACCATCGAAATTAAAATCACCGGAAGGATAACCGGCAGAACGGAAATGCCGAAACCGGGCAGTTCATCATCCTTCTTGTTGATGACGTTGCCAAGCTCATCCAATGAGGAGCCCTTTGTTTCCCTCAAGGGAATATTCAGTTTTTCATTGAACCTTTTCGCCAAGCACATCACCAGCGCAACAGGAATAATTGCCGCCAGCAATCCGGCGATGATGGCATTACCAGCGGGTTGATTCAGGTTCTCGGCAATGATAAGCGGGCCAGGAGTGGGAGGAACGATGGTATGGGTAATTGCTCCAGCTCCAGCAACTGCACACACGTAAAGCGTATAGTTTTTTCCCGTGCGCAAAGCCAGAGCCCGTGCCAACGGAATCAGCAGAAAAAAAACTGTGTCAAAAAAGACCGGAATAGACAGAACAAACCCACTGATTAGCATCGCCCACGCTGCACGATTCTCTCCCAAAGAATCTATAAGGCGGCGAACAATTTTGTCAGCAGCGCCACTTTCCATCATACAAGTGCCAATCACTGCAGCCATCGCGATTACAAAGCCTATTTTACCGACCAATGTGCCAAAGCCCGCCATTGCCCAATTGATGGATTGAATGAGGTGTGTGGCCCCCAAGCTGTCAGACCAAAACCCGTTGGCTTTGGTTAGTTCCGGTAATTGCGGCGTAAGTAGACCAACTAGAAGGGCTGCTAAAGTCAGCCCCAAGAAGGGATGAAGCCGAAATTTAACTATACTCGCGATGACAAAGGCCACCCCAGCGGCAAGAATCCAAAAAGGGGTATAATCGGGAGAAACAGTAGCTAGGAGATTCATAACCAGTTATCCGCTCAGACGACTGAAGGAAAAAGCAAGCAGCCCGCTCTGTCGATTTTATTCGAGTCAAAGTTTCCCTAAAACTGGCCTGATAAGGTCAATCAAATGATTGATGTGAATAAAACAATTCGGTCAGTTTATCGGCTTGCCGTTGCACAGTTCCGGTTTTTTTGTCAAATTGTGTTCGGAGTATTTCCTTAACAGGATGTTTATGATTTTCCGCTCGCCAAAATATTTCACCTTTCTGGTTCCCATTGGGCTACTCGCCTTAGGAGAAATAGCCGCCGGAGCGGATAATATTCGTAAAACACCCGTAGTTCAGGCTGTATCAAAAACTCTACCTTCGGTTGTGAATATCCGAACCGAAACCGTGGTAGAGGTACGCGACCCTTTCACTGAATTGTTTCAGGATTTTTGGAACCCCTATTACCGTCAGCCAAGGCAGGATGTTAGGCGGAGCCTTGGTTCTGGTGTAGTAATCCATGCGGAGGGCTATGTTCTTACCAATGATCATGTAGTGCGACGTGCCACTAAAATTCGCGTGAAATTTGCTGATGGACGTGAATTTGAAGCAAACCGAGTAGCTTACGATCAACGAAGCGATTTAGCCCTATTAAAAATTAAAGTTCCTAAGGGGTTAAATAATAAATTCGAAACTATTAACTTTGGAAGAGACAGTGACCTTCTTTTAGGAGAAACAGTAATTGCTTTAGGCAATCCTTTCGGGTTAGGAGGATCGGTAAGTCAAGGAATCCTCAGCAGTCGTGACCGTCAAGCTCCGCGTGAAAGAGAAATATTAGATATTGAGAACTGGCTGCAGACAGATGCCGCAATCAACCCTGGAAATAGCGGAGGACCTCTCATCAATCTAAACGGCGAATTAATCGGGATTAATGTTGCTGTTCACCGAGAAGGACAAGGCATTGGCTTTGCAATCCCAATTGCAAGAGTTCAAGAATCTCTTGGTGAGTTTTTTGCCCCCGAACAATTGCGAGGACTTTGGTTTGGTGCCCGAGTAAAAATCGAAGGTAACAGCCTGCGCTTATCCCGTGTAGAACCCAATAGTCCGGCAGCCAAAGCTGGGCTGCGGACTGGTGACAAGGTGGTGCAAGTAAACGAGCGAGACGTAACCGATTTCGTTGACTGGGCCAAAGAAGTAAGTGGTCGTGGGCTCAAAACTGTTAGGATAAAGATATTTCGCGGAGGCCGTTTTCTTACTGTGCCCGTTACTTTACTAGCCGAAGAAAAAGTTTTTAACTCCGAGGTGATTCAGGAACGCCTTGGAATAACCGTCCGCACTCTTACTCGAAATTTAGCGGAGCAACTAGGAATGTCCTTCTATGGAGGATACCTCATAACCAAAGTCGAAAAACAAAGCCCGGCCGATCGAGCGGGCATTGAGTCAGGCGGGGTGATTCAAAGAATAGATGGGCAACAGCTCGAAAGCCTAGTGGCTTTTGCCAAAGATATTCTATCTCGTCGAACTGGTGATTTGGTTCAGCTTAGTCTGGCATGGGAAATCCGACGAGGTGCTTTCCTGCAACGCCGGTCTGGAGAGGCAAAGGTGAAAATACGATAATATGACTGACTCACAGTCAGACTCCAGCCCAATGATTGAGGTGAAGAATCTCACCAAATATTACGGAGCAAAGGCAGCCATTGAGGGCCTCTCTTTTTCTATACCAAGAGGAGAAATAATCGGTTTTCTAGGACCCAATGGAGCAGGCAAAAGCACCACGATGCGTATCATTGCCGGTTATCTGACTGCCTCCAGCGGCAGTGCTTGCATAGCTGGTTTTGATATCACTAGGAAGTCAGAAGAAGTACGGCGAAGGGTTGGGTTCATGCCTGAAAACAACCCACTGCATGAAGACATGCGTGTACGGGAATACTTAAAATTTCGTGCTCGCATCAAAGGACTAACAACTCAAAAAAGTCGAAAACGTGCTGAAGAGGTAATAGAACAATTTGATTTAGATGATGCTCGTAACTCGATAATCGGAGAGCTATCCAAAGGGTTTCGACAGCGTGTGGGCTTAGCTGACGCACTTATCCATGAACCCGAATTACTTGTTCTGGATGAGCCTACTATCGGTCTAGATCCACATCAGATTCGGACAGTCAGACAGCATATTAAGTCTATGGGAGGACAACACACTATACTAATGTCCTCACACATTTTACCAGAAGTAGAAGTTACTTGCTCTAGAGTGTTAATCTTTCACGAAGGTAACATTCGCGCTAATGATACCCCAAGTGCGCTGGAAAATTCCCTTGGAGGAAGGCATAAAATCACAGTCGAGCTGAAAGCCTCTCTGGAAGATCTCAATCGCACATGGGAAGAAATGGCTGAAGTGGAGTATCATCATGTTTCTCCCGCTGAAGGGGATTTCTTTCGAAATATTTTAACTCCACGTGACGGTGAAGACTTACGGCCTCGAATATCAGCCCTTGCACGGGCTAGAGGCTGGCCCTTGAAGGAACTAACAAGAGAACGACACACATTGGAGGATATCTTCATTCATATTACCCGATCGGAGGAAGAATTCTAATGTCGGTAATTACCACATTGACGCGGCGTGAATTAGCCGGCCACTTTCTCTGCCTTCGAGGCTATATTATCCTCTCCGGAGTTCAGTTGTTGATGGGGGGGAGTCTGTTGACTGTGGTATATCTCTTGAACGGTAGAGCTTATGATCTTCCATTGACCGAAAAATTTCCCCAAACCGAATTTTTCTGGCTGGTGCTTTTGATGA
>CAJWKQ010000116.1 GCA_913041895.1 uncultured Verrucomicrobiales bacterium | reverse complement strand
GCCTGGCGCATTTCCCCCAAACCATTTTGCCCCAAAGTCCTTTGAGTATTCCCTGTCCCAAAGCAGCTCGCCGGTTTCCAGAGAAATACAGGCCAAAACCCCCTTAGCGCTTTGACAAAAAATTAACTCACCATCAATGGTGGGCGCAGTCCGTGGCCCCGGACCATATACATTAGTATATTGCCATGAATCCGAATAGGCCGTTTCCCATATTTTCTTTCCCGTTTCAGCGTGAAGCAATACGGCCGCTTCCATAAGTTTTCCTTTGACAGAAATCTCGTGAAGCATGAGCAGTTTGCCATCAGATATAACCAGACCACCTTGACCCTTACCCGCCGGCACCTGCCACAGAATCCGAGGTTTTTCGGGTAATCGAACAAGTGCAGCTTCACCAATCGCAATTCCATCGCGGTTTTGCCCGCGCCACTGCAGCCAGTTACCGGATTTGTCAGACTGACAACCCAATAGCAAAAATAACACAGCCAAAAAGAGGTATACTACTTTCATTGGCGGAAGTGTCCTTCAACGTTAAAAGAGGAGCAAGTTTATATCGCGATCTCGCTTAATCAGGCCATTTTCCGTCGACAATAAATGAAGTCGCCTGTCTCGCCAGGTGGTCTGCGATTTGTGGCACCACCTGTCTTTGGGCTGATGTAAGATCTTTACCAACACGCACTGTACTGCTACCGGTGACATCCCCTTCAAAGATTACTTCGCCGGTCACCCCATCAGTCACCTTAATTCGAGCTGTAAGTTTCATAAGATAATCCTGCACTTTGAGTAGATCGTCAGGCGAATAGCTGATCCCGTTTCGGAGAAACTCTGTTAGGCTTCCATTGACCACCAAGTCTGCATTCCCTTGAGTTTCTAACCTATAGGTTCCATCCTGTTGAAGATTCCGTTTCAAAGCTCGATTAACATGCGTTACCAAGCGGGGCTCCAAAGTATCATTATCAAAAAACTCCACTCGGATCGACTTAGACCCCGCAGGCACACCATTTGTAGGTCCAGCCACATAACCAACACAACCGGAACCTGCCAGAATCAACATCAATGAGATCGTTGTAATATATTTATTGTGGCACATATTTACTCAACGGTCCTAGTTCTTAGGACGCTTTTCTGCCTCACGTTGGTCAATCAGCTTCTGAATCCGGTTCAAATCACCCTCTACATTTATTTTGATTTGCTTCAAATTAGCCAAATCGAGTCCCTCTGAAACAGAGGCTTTCTCCATGCTCATGGGAAGCATATCGAGATTCAAGCTTACCTTGCTGTATAACCTTTGGGCGGAATAGGGTTTATCACTTTTCTCGTATTCTTGAGCTTGCGGATATTGTTGGAGCACATCAATCAAACGCAAACGAAAAAGATCCTCATCCAGACGTTTGGTGGCAAACTTCCGAATCGTCGCCACCTCTTCTTCGTGCTCGGGATAATTCACAATATCAATTTTCAACAACACTTGTTCTATCTGACCATAATAAGTATGGGCCGCAACCCATTGACGATTCTTCTCATAAAACAGCGCAATTGCTCTCAATCCGCGAGCCCTCTCCAGATACATTGCATTCATTCTGGACTTCGCCTCGGAAACTTTTAGAGCCCGTTTCTTATCTTTCTCATATATATCGGCAAAGTCGCTATATGCAGAAAGGGAACGCTCAGCCATACTTTGATCATAAATCCCCTCATTAGCCTGTTTCTCGAAAAGTTCAGCAGATCGAAAACGAGCTTGTGCCACCATTTCATCAATCTCCTCTTGATCAGCCCGAGGTGCGTCACCTGATCTATAAGTATAACGATCTACCAACAGTTGATAGGCCCGAGTCGCTTTATAGTATTCATCTTCGCTGGCCAAAAACCCCCAGAAACCATCTAGGGCACGCTCATGCGCCTGGCCCACCCCATATTGTGATTGCGCAGCATAAGCTCCATAGGGGGCGTTAGTAACTATTTGGGTATAGAGTTTGGCAGTTTCACCCATTGAAGATCCAGTAGGGATGTAAATTGTCTCCTGCCAAGGCAACTTCCATCGGTACGATTTTCCATTAAGATAAACCTTAGCAATCTCGTGCATACGGGCGAAAACATCATCTGTCTTTTCGTAGCCAGGATGTGCATCAAGTAACTTTTGGTATTCTTTAAAGGCATACTCTTCGAAACCACGTCCTTCATATACCTCGGCAATCACCCGCCGCATTTCAGGCACATCGTCAGCAGTTGGAGTACGTTTAATGAAGTATCTAGCAGCAAACATAGCTTCACTGAAACGTTTCTCTTTCATTGCCTCACGTGTATATTCTAGTAACTGAGTATTGTTGTTAGTAAGAATATTTGCTTCTACCCCCCAAGGTAAATAGCGCCAACCGACACCTTCGTAGTATTTCAAACCCCCACGTATCGGCTCTTTAACAGTACGCTCCCCTCGGGAGCTCTCAGTATTGTCGGACTGACAGCCGAGTAATATTCCTAGTACAAATAGCAAAAAGATAAACCCCCTAGCCATTCTGTGAAACTAGCGATCCAGTTCCATGCCGTCAAGAGACCCCATTGAAGGTTGTTCACCATCGGGAATTGACCGTTCTTTTTAGCGGTGGGAAGGTCCGCGGCCATGTTTCGACTGGTTTTATTCGATATCGACGGCACCCTGATTAGCACTAAAGGAGCAGGCGTAAAGGCCTTCGGACAGGCATTTGACGAAGAATTTGGTCTACCCGAAGCCACCCAATCCATGTCATTTGCCGGCCGTACCGATCTTGGGCTGGTCGAACTTATCTTTAGCCGAAACAAGATTGAATTTACACCTCCAGAAATAAACCGCTTCTTCAAAGCATATTTTCCACGTCTCAGCGGTTTCCTGCCTACCGATAACACCACACCACTGGCAGGGGTTAATGAACTCATTGATTCCATGAAACAATGGCGACCGACTCCGGTAATTGGCCTACTCACCGGCAATCATCCTGTAAGTGCTGAATTAAAACTACGTCACTACCATCTCTGGGATAAATTTGAGATGGGCGTCTTCGGAGACCAATCCACTGACCGCAATGATGTAGCAAAGTATGCGTGGGATTGGGCTCAGAACAAGTGGGGTGATATTCAGCCTGAAGAAATTCTGGTCATTGGCGATACCCAACGCGACATCGAATGCGCCCGAACTATCGGAGCCAAGGTGCTGGCAGTGGCCACTGGTGACAGTAGTGTGGAGGAACTAGAGGAGCATGATCCAGACTGGGCCATTACCGATCTCACCCCTTCTTCCTTGGCGGATTTTCATAAAAAAAATGGAGCAGTCGTGTAAGACTGCCCCACTCTTCTCTCCACCCGGGTCCTTGTTTTAAATATTCAATCTAAGGCTGTGCAGTAATTGCAGGTGTATTCACCGTTTGCCCACCGGCAGTGGTTAACCGAAGGTATCGGCCAGCCCCACCTGGAGTAAACCAGTTCAGCCCCTTCTCAGTTATTTTCGCTCCACTAATGGTAATCTTTGTGCCATCAGCACTCACCGTCCAATCAGTGCGAACCAATTGGAGGGTGCCTGCCACAACTCCTCCTGCATCCATCCACTCAATCGTCTTAACACCTTCCATATCAGCCCCAGCGGAGTTTGTAATACTCAAACTACCGTCTCCAGTCGAACGATCGTAGACGCCTGAGTTAGCATTCCCATCTCCGGCTCCGGCATATGCTGCATCAGCACCGGCTGCTATGGCTGGTGTGGCCGATACCGTAAAGGCACCATTTACATCAGCGGTGGTATCCAGATTGGTTCCATTCGGGAAGATAACCCTGACCCGACGACCAAATGCAGTGGTTATATCAGTGTCGCCATTGGTATCTGGAAATGCATCGGCATTCACAGTAATAAGTGTCGCGGCAACAGTCAATGTACCTCCTGCATTGACCTGAGTAGTGGCGATTGGATTACCCCCATTATCCAAGAGAACCACTCCGCTGGCCTTCGACAGATCCGTTCCGGCGATTGTCAAAGTTCCGGCGTCGCGCCTAAAGTTGTTTGCTGCCAAACCGGTACCTCCAAGTGGAGTTCCACCCAAAGCCGGGTTGTAGGTGGTAATCTGACCCGTATTTGCAGTAACATTCGCTGCAGTGGTCAACCTAAGATGCCTGTCAGTCTCACCCCCTGTGTACCAGTTGGCTCCCTTGGCATCCATGGTCGCTTTCGTGATAGTGATTAATGTGCCATCAGCACTCACCGTCCAATCGGCCGTTGTCAAAGCCGTCGTACCACCCACTTCACCACCGGAGTTATCCCAGAATTGGATTGTCTTCACACCCCGCATATCGGCACCCGTGGCGGTCAACTTCAGACTGCCATCACCGGTAAGCGGTGAATAGGTGTCTGAGCCAGTATCATATCCTGTGCCGGCGACACTGCCATATGCCACATCCACAGCACCAAAGGCTGGCGTAGCTGATACAGTAAAGGCTCCAGTAGCATTATTGGGCGTAGTAATAGTGTAACCATTAGGGAAGGTCACCTTGACTCTGCGACCTAAGGCCCCAGTCGTATCAATGGCGCCATTCGTATCCGGGAATTGGTTAGCATTCACGGTAATAGTCGTAGCAGCTGCCGCTACGGTGCCGCCATTTACCGCGAGTGCCGCCACTCCGGCAATGTCATTTCCTGCAGCATCCACCAGGGTGATATGAGTTGCTGTTGCCAATTCGGTTCCGTTAAATATCAGAGTACCCGTATCACGCGCAAAATCATTCACTGTCAGACCCGTACCCGTTAGGCTCGCAAATGTGGGAATACTGGTCGCTATTGCAGGAGTATCCACCACTCTGCCAGCAACGGTTGTCAGCCTAAACATTCGGTCGGAATCTGGCGCATACCAATTAGCTCCTTTAGTATCTATAGTCGCCTTGGCAATAGTGATGGATCGGCCATCGGCACTCACCGTCCAATCGGCTGATGTCAAATCTGTAGTGCCGGGCACTTTAGCACCATCTCCTTGATCCCAAAACTGAATCGCATTTACGCCACTCATGTTTGCATCTGTTGCAGTAATACTGATATTTCCATTACCTAAAACCGGCGAGTAGGTTCCAGCAGCAGCACCGCCATCGGCACCCCCTATTGCAGCATAAGTGATCGCTACAACAGTTCCGAACGCAGGTACAGACGATACGGTGAAGGCTCCAGTCGCGTCAGCATTTGAGGTAACACTCGAACCAGTAAAGGTAATTTTAACACGTCGACTTAGCGCCACCGTTGAATCCGTAGCGTGGTGAGTGCCACCAAATGAACTTCCCGGAATCGTAATTGTGGTCGGGGTTGCAACAATGCCACCCACGCCGACTGTCAAGGCTGCTGCCCCCGCTATATCTAATCCAGCTGCATCAACTAATGCAACTTTTGTAGCTCCCTCCAGATAATTGCCGGTAACGATCAGAGTTCCATTACGCTCATAATGATTGGCTGAACCAAACCCGGTTCCGCTGATACTCGTAATTGTAGGAGTAACGGGGTTGGATTGATCGTCGTCGTTTTCAAATGGATCTGTCTTAATAGACTGTGTCCAACTATCCGGATTAGTGCTAAGTTTTATTCTACGATTACCCTGTCCCGCAGAATTCGCCCACGCAAAGGCATTATCGTATATTAATTTACCACCGATAATAACCTGAGTACCATCATTTTTGAAAGTTATCCCAGCCGGGGGGTTGCCCGGATCCACATTCACCGAATAATATACGTTGGAAGCATTATCTTCAAAAGTGATTGTTTTTACCCCAAGAAAATTTTGGCCGTTAATGTACAAGGGCAACAGGTTATTAGGATAAACGCCTGTTGTCGCATTAAGATCATAGGTATCTATACCATTAAATCCGCTGCCGATGCCGGCAAAGGTCAAGCCCACGGTGGTTGGAAAGATGGGTGTTGCACTCATGGAGAATGCGCCGGATGCATTGTCATCACTAAATACCGTTCCCCAGGGTGTGGTAAGCTTAATTCGACGATTTAAGGAGACTGGCGTGTCTAAAAGCCACGGATCAGAAGAAAAGGCTGTCCCGTTTAAGTCAATCTGAGTTCCACTGGTTACGGTAATATTATTATTGGGTGTAATCACACCGGAATTTAGAGCAATAATAACCCCTTGTTTATCGGTAATATCCAAACGCTCCAGCAACTGAAGTCCTTTACCGGCAATGGTTGCATTATTGTGATCACGCCGCCAGGTTCTGGGGACATCATTGCTGAGACCATCAAACGATATCCCGGTAAACTCTGGTGGAATACCTACAATGAACCTCTGGCCCACGCCCTGGCTGCTGCCAATCTCATCACGATCACTCTCCAAACGAAAGCGCATGTAATCTGTTTTGCTCGTCGCATCAGTCCGGTTAACATCACTAAATTGTGCCAGTCTATTGGTGATTCGGATTAGAGTGTCAGTGACCAAAACTCCAGGGGTTCCATTAGCATCCAGAGTCAATACAGGCTGTGGATCTAGATCGGTTCCGTTCGCGTTCTCTATGTAGATCGCCTTAATCGCTTTGAGCCCAATGCCAGTAAAAGTAATGTCATCACCCGTTTCTGGATCACGATTCCATAGCATGGCGTCAATTCCAGAATCAGCACCGGGAATCATGCCGGCCATACCCACTTCCTTGTTAGCGGCCGCAGTGCCATCATTAGGTTGTATGTTGACATTGAATAACGAACTATAAATATGATCTCCAAAAACATTGACCAATTTTAGTTTAGCACGGGTTGAGCTATGCCCATCAGCTGATGAAGAGTTAAAGGCAAACTTAGCTAACCTTGCGATTGTTCCATTATCTTCTAGGTCATTTATGTTGAAAATACCCGTAACAGGCGGAATAAATGGCGCCCCATTTTCCTGAACCAACTCAACGCTCGTTGTTGTATTTAAACCCTCACCTCTTATAAATATGGCTTCATCACGCCGAAGTGCACCTGAAGCATTGATGGCTGTTTCGACATTAGTCGCCAAATCCACCCAATTCAAACTGGTGACTGTTGGCTTGGTGGAAATAACCTCAAAGAAAGTTGTCGGCGTTTGACTCAAGGTAGCTGGGTTCCCTCTCGAAACCCTTAGCATGCGCCCGGATCCATCGGCAGAAGCAGGCAGGAATCCCCCTCTCAAAACAGCCTTGAAATCACTTAAAATAGTTAATTTATCATAAGCCCATTGCCCTGTCCCATTTCCACCGACCGGGTAGATTGCATTTCCCTGTGTATCTTCTATCCGAATGTGAGTAATGGTGGCGTTACCATCCACAGCAAATGAATTGACTTGACGTGACTTGAATCCAACTCCGGTTATCGTCAAGGGGTTTTCCCGGTCAAACGGAAGGCCATCATAGGTGGTTGAAGTGACAACGGGCGGGCCTGTTGTGATGCTGAATTGTTCTTCACTCAATGTACTCGCCCCAACGGTATTCCACACTCGAACGCGGCGGCCCACTCCTTCAGCATCATAACCAATAATACCCACCGGAATATCCATTTTCGAATCGTTTCGAATGTAATCAGTCACCGGGTAAATCAGTTGCACCACTTCATTATTGGCTCCAACAATTTCAATTGCAGTTGCAGAACGGAAATTTCTTCCCAGGATTGTTAATGTTTCCTGTGTACGTGTAAGAGAATTTGGAGAAATAGCAGTCTGACCGCCATTATCAGACACAAGCGTAATAACCGGCACTCCTGCCACAGGAAGAATTGTGTTCTGCAACAATGTTTGATACTCAGCCCTGTTTGGGAAAGTTACAATATCCTGTGCTCCTGGACCCTTAATATAAGCCCACATTTGGGAAGAAACCGGGTAGGCAGTCAGGTCTCCAACCTTGCTAACTTCACCATTCCAAAAAAGCTCAAACCCACCCACCGCAAACGCACTATTGAAGGCAATTTGAAATCCTGAGGGACTGCTTGTTCCCGGGGTAAATGATGAAGGATCATCAAGATTCACCATGACCCCAGGACCCGGTTGCCCGGGAGCCATAGATTGATGATGGTTTTGAAAATATGCATTCCATCTTGTTGCTGCAGCCCAAATATTGGTCACCCCTCCAGGAACAGCATTTGTCATATCAGGTGGATCATTCCAAGTTGAACGGGAAAAAGCCGTTGGTACTCCGACTCCGCCCTGCGTAAGACCAGGATCTGCCCTAAAAATAAAATCAGGTGCAATAGCAGTCCTGCCAAGAGTTTGAGTAAAGTAATGAGAAGAGCCCGCAGTCAATCCGATGGAAGCTCCGGGAGTAGTATTGTTTGCTGTTGCAGGAATTTGTTTTTGAATTAAGGCATTGGTCATGAACGTATCTTGCCAGATAAAATTTGTTGGAGAATGGTTCATCGCCAGCAAGGAATCGTAGGCTACCGGATGAAATTGAATTCTATCGATCCCTCCGCGGTACGCCCAAACCATTTTCCCCACGTTTGGCCCCCAAAACTCAGAGCCAGTAGAAAAATTACTGAGTATACCAGAAGCATTTGCAAATTGGTTTAACGGATGAGTTGTTGCAGTAGCCAAGCCACCACCCCCGCCAATGGGAAGGCTTGCCCCAGGATTTGCAGTAGAGCTTCGGACAGGAAAAACGCCAGCGGTTCTGTTAAAGAGTTCACTGCCAGTTGGTGGAAGCCCGTAACCAGCAACTGGGTGTGTATAATCAGCAGGTTGTATTAAAGTATATGGATTGTACTCCATCGCTATGGTGTTGGTGCTATAAAGATATTTGAGTCCACCTGCATCGTCATAAGTCAGCGCATGGCGTGGCTTGTACATCCCGCCCATTGCATTCAACCCATCGTAAAAAACTCCAAAACCAAATATACTAGGAGGATCGGTCCAAACCAGCGCTGTAGACCCGTAAAAGGCATCAACGGTTGCTGAAACCGCTGAGAAACTATTTCCACTGGTATCAGCAGTAAATTCCTCCATATCCAACGTCATTGATGTCATCGTGTTTGTGTCAGCAATAACACCAGGAGGCTGGTCATGAATCAACCTATAGGAGAATTGTACTCCGTTAATCATATCTGACTGCTCCAAGGATACGGGGTCGTAATTTTTAAGAGCAATGGAAAACGCCAAGCCACTCGCTGCAGTAGGCTGTATCGCGTTGGTTGCCGTAAAGGCATGACGGTAGGGATTACCCAAACCAAGGTAATTGACCATGATCCCCAAAGTGAGACTTTTTACATCGATAAGGTTTTGATTGTATGCAGTTCCATTTAACCAAGCAGTGTTGTAGTTCCCTGCAAAACCATGTCTGGCAAGATTTAAGGCGGAAACCCCGTTATAACTGCCATCGCGCGGAGAAAAAAAGTCATTAAGAACATCCATCGCATCGGTAACAGCCGCAATTCCATCGGTCCCGAAATACTCAACAAAACTCTGATCAAACCCGTAGGTCAGATGAGGGGTTGTCCAGCGGTAAAATTCATCCAACTGCTTGGGTGTGCCAAGATCATCAATCATATTCGCGCTAGTCACACCTCCCTGACTGCCTGGCCAATTCAAATCATCTTCAAATCCACCCGGATCAGCCGGCCCCATTAAAACGAAGGCCTTGGCGGGCAGTGCCATTGCCATAAACGCGATAA
>CAJWKQ010000115.1 GCA_913041895.1 uncultured Verrucomicrobiales bacterium | reverse complement strand
TGGTGCGAAAGTTTCAATATCACCGTATTTCGCCCTCAGCTGAATAAACGGCTCCTTATTCTCTGAAGCAAAAGCCTTTGAAGCCATAGCCTGATCATACTCAAAATCATCGGTGAAATAAAAACTGCAAAACGCAGGCAGTTCATCAATCTTCTTTACCTTATCCTGACAAGTAGCAAGGGCTGCAGAGATATATTCGTCGGTTGCCTCACCAAACTCTACCCCAGCAGATGTAGCCATTAATCTGTACTGCTCCATGGGGAGCATACGTAGATGCTCATAGTTCATCCATTCCAGCTTTTCCAAGTCAAACCTTGCGTTCGCTCTATTGATTTGGGGTAGGTCGAAACGTTCAATAATCTCTACCATTGGTAACACCTGCGAATCATCTTTAGGCGACCAACCAAGCAGACTCAGATAGTTGTTTACCGCACCGGGCACATAACCGGCCTTTTGCCACCCCTCAAGAGATGCCCCATCATCGCGCTTACTCATTTTGCTGCCATTAGAATTAAGAATTAATGGTATGTGTCCGAATTTTGGCGGCTCTACTTCGAACGCCTTGAAGAGTGCGATGTGCTTGGAAGTGTTAGATAAGTGATCCTCCCCTCTGATAACGTGAGTAATCCCCATCTCAATATCATCGACCACGTTCACCAAATGAAACACAGGCTTACCATCAGAACGGACAATCACAAAATCAGGCTGGATCTCTTCACGATCAGTTAACTCCCTCAAGACATCACCGCAGATAAGATCTGGGATGGTAATTGGTTCGCGCGGCATGCGAAAGCGAAGGGCTCCTTCATCCTCATATACCAGCTCTTTTGCCCTTAACTCCTCAATCCGCTTAGCGTAAATATCTGTACGTTGCGATTGATAATAGGGCCCGCACTCACCGATACTCTCTCCTTCCGGATCATTTGTCACAGGACCTTCATCCCAATCCAAACCCAACCAGCGTAGTCCTTCCAGAATCACATTGATAGCCTCAGACGTATTACGTTCATCATCGGTATCCTCAATGCGTAGCACAAACTTACCACCCGTATGCCGCGCATATAGCCAATTGAATAGAGCAGTTCTAGCACCACCAATGTGCAGATATCCCGTGGGGCTCGGAGCAAATCGGACGCGTACACTCATGGGCGCGGAAGATAACTGGCGAGTTTCTTCAAAACAACACAAAGTGCTTCCAGTTTAGGGGTGCGAGCTTCTACCTCCTTAGCCTGCCTGAGAGGCTCCAAAAACATACTCTCCAATTCAATAGGGTTACCCTTTTCAAAATCAACAACTGTAGAAGCCCTGTAAGCCCCCATAGCCCGAGTATTATCGATCATACGATTAGCCAGGCCAGATCTCAGGATAATTCCCCTTTTTTTTGCCGCATATATAATTTCAACCATCAACTGCTTAACACAATCACTCCACTCTGGATCACAGAGTAATCGATCAGTAGCCCAAGGTGCATCGATCTCATCAGGCAAACGACCTGACTCCATTGAACCCCAGCCCGCGGCGGCGGCAACCCCGCATCCATTAAAAGGAATATTCCACACCAACTTTTCCCACAACGCCTCTTCAAGTTGGTTCGTAAACGTGCAGGGAATACCAGAATCTTCAAATAATGACGTTATTCTTGAAGCGCGGTCATCTATGGTTCTTTTGAATTCGCCGATAACAATCTTCCCAAAGCCTTGATGCTTTATAACACCAGGAGAAATCCGATTTAGGCAAACAAAACACAACCCACCCATTATTTTTTCATCACCGAATAAAGCACCCAGTTTCTCATAGTTGCCGAGGCCATTTTGAAGGCATAAAATTGTAGTCTGCTTGCCAACCATGGGTGCTATTAAATCCTTATATTGACCATTTGCCGTCGTCTTCAGGCAAACAAGTACTAAATCACATACCCCAATGGATTTGGGGTTATCATAAACACACGGTTTCAATGATATTCTACGTTTAGGACTATCAATATGAAGCCCCCGATCACGAACGATTCCGAAATCATTTCGAAGGAGCATATGGACATCAAGTCCTGCAATACTAAGCAGCCCTCCATAATAGCCACCAAGGGCCCCGACGCCAATAACACCAATTTTCACGGGTAAAGTATACTTTATGAAGTAAAAAAAAGCGCCCCACATAAGGGGCGCTCTGAATCCATAACAAAAGTTCCTAGACGCCGATCGCCTCTTTTGCTGCCTTAAGATAGGTGAACTTGAGTTTTTTCTTGGCTGGAACCTTTACAGTTTCGCCTTCTCTTGGACCGAAACGCATCACCATTTCCCGTGCTTTAGTCTGACGGATAGATACCTTGCCTAATCCGGGAATAGTGAATCCATCCTTTGCGTTTTTATAAGCTAAATCCGCCAAGGTCTCCAAGGCCGCCTTTGCCTGTGCCTTTGAAATATCCGCACCCTCAGCTACCGCAGCAATCGTTGCAGTTTTTGTCAGTTTCGCCATATGTCTTTTTCCTTTGGTTAAAATTGGTCGCCCTGCGACTTGGCGCAGTAAACTTACCTTTGGGTGGTTCCAGCAAGGTAAAAACGGGGCTTTAGGTCAAAATGTATTCACAAATATCCCTGTTTTTTCAGCACAAGCTTGACTTGACAGTCTCGCGAGCAAACATCACCGCCACTCGTCAAAGATGGAAAAATGCCCAGAAAAAGTGGTGATCGCTCTTTTGCAGCATTCTTGCGGCAGCGAAGAAGAGGCAAATCTGAATTATTGCCTCAATGCTGCAAAAAAAGCGGCGGAAAACGGTGCAAATATCGTTTGCACTCAAGAACTCTTTACCTCCCAGTACTTTTGCCAAAGCGAGAATCACTCAAACTTTAAATTAGCCGAGCCCATTCCTGGACCAAAAACAGAAGCTCTCAAAGAAGTTGCGAGGAATCATGATATTGTCATTGTTGCTTCACTCTTTGAAAAACGAACTGCCGGGCTATACCACAATACCGCTGTTATAATAGATGCAGACGGTTCCTTACTGGGAACATATAGGAAAATGCATATTCCCGACGACCCGCTTTATTATGAAAAATTCTATTTCACCCCTGGAGATCAGGGCTTTCAGACATGGGAAACAAAATACGGTAAAATTGGCGTTCTTATTTGTTGGGACCAATGGTACCCCGAAGCTGCCAGACTTACTGCATTAGCGGGTGCTGAAATAATTTTTTACCCAACAGCGATCGGCTGGCATCCGTCGGAAAAAGATTCCGACGGAGAATCTCAACACTCTGCTTGGCAAACCATTCAACGCAGCCACGCTATTAGCAACGGCTGCTATGTTGCAGCTGTAAACCGAACTGGCCATGAGAATCCAGCCGGAGGAGACGGCATCGAGTTCTGGGGGCAAAGCTTTGTTGCTGCACCTAGCGGGCAAATTCTAGCTAAAGGTTCCGTTGATAAAAATGAGACCATAATGGTGGAAATTAACATGGCTGACATTGAGGAATCTCGCACTCAATGGCCTTTTCTGCGTGACCGTCGAATAGATGCCTACAAAGGATTATCCCAACGCTTTTTGGATAGATGAACTACCGAGGCAGAATTGCCCCAACCCCCACTGGTTATCTGCATTTAGGTCACGCAAGAACTTTCTGGATCGCCCACGAGCGCTGCAAGGCGGCAAATGGCACCTTATTGTACCGGAATGAGGATTTAGATGTCGATCGCTGCAAAGAGGAGTATCAAAAAGCTGCCATCGAAGATTGTCGCTGGCTCGGCATTGAATGGGAGGGTGATACTATTAACCAATCAGCCCGGATAGATTATTACCAAAAAGCCTTCAAGAAATTGCATCGTGCAGATCATATTTACCCGTGCATTTGTTCTAGAAAAGATATCCAGGAAGCATCAGCAGCTCCTCACGGTGAAGATGGAGAAACTATATATCCTGGCACTTGCCGGAATGCCAACACATCCACGATAAACCAACATGCAAACTGGCGCTTTCGCGTCCCCGAAGGAAAATTAATTGAGTTTGAAGATGCTTTTTGGGGGCCTCAAAGTTTTACCTGTGGGGTTGATTTTGGGGATTTTCCAGTATGGCAAAAAAACGGTATACCCTCCTATCAGCTCGCAGTAGTCGTGGATGATGCAGCCATGAAGATTACCGAGGTTGTGCGAGGGGCTGACCTATTGATTTCAACCGCACGACAATTATTACTGTATGAAGCGCTCGGCCTAACGCCACCTTCTTTTTATCACTGTGAACTAATGTGCGATGAGAACGGGAAACGTCTTGCTAAACGCCATGACTCACTAAGCCTGCAAACGTTGCGCAGAAAAGGAAAAACACCTGAACAATTAAGGTCCGACTGGTAAAAATTGATTTTTATTCCCCTTCATTGGCCAATACATGACCGGGAATTGTACAGGAGGGTGGATTGGTTAACCCAGTGACCACATACTGTCCGCCACTCGGGCAATTTGTGGATACCCCGTCAGCGAGATAGGAAGCAATTTCGGAAAAAGTCACTGCCGTCTCTACCGGCTTCCCCTTGTCCAACTGCCAAAGACGCATCGCCTTGTCTATTTCCCGAAGATTCTTAACACAGATCTGGATGCTCTTATCCTGTTTCTCAGACACCGTATAGGGAATTAAGATTACCACCCCAATCAGGATAACTGCCGCGATAAGAATCCAGTCAAGGGTTGCAAACCCGTGTTTTTTAGGTAATCCCATCTCCGAATTACTCGTTTCGCTCAAGCAAACCATGCCCGGCGGTACTGCAACGGGGAGGTTCTCCCACTGAAACCAGTATATACTCACCTCCCAAGGGACAGCGAGGAAGCTCCTTGCCCGTAAACCTTTGAATATCTTGAAGTGTTACCGATGAGCCGTCCGTTACATCTTCCTTAGCAGCCCACTTACGAACAGCAAACTCTAGATTCTCAAGATTAGCCCGACACCGGTTAACATCTGCATTTTGATCCGCGCGAATTTTATTTGGCACGGCCACTCCCACTAGCAAACCGAATACCGCTATAAGCAAGATCACCTCAAAGAGAGTAAAGGCTCTCAATTGGGGGCAACTACCTGTCCCGTCGATCGCCTTCTTCTTCATCTTCTTCAGACAACGAGTGCCCAACCACATTACAAGTAGGATCCTCGCCAACCACGGTCACAGTGTACTCTCCTCCAGAGGGACAACGGGGAAGCCCATTGTCAAATTCGCCCTCCAAATCCTCCAGAGTAAGCTCAGCCCCATCCGGTTTTTTGTTGTTAAACGCCCAAGTATTTATTGTAACCTTAAGAGTCCTTAAGTTGGCTTGGCACCCCGTAACTTGAGATCTTTTCCGAGCCTTATTAACACTAGGAATAGCAATAGCTGCCAAAACTCCAATAATAGCCACCACAACCATGATTTCTACAAGAGTGAAACCCCTCATTTTGTTTGCTGAATAATTCATAGTATCCTCTCACCGACCACTAACATATACGCCATAAGCAATCAACTCGTTACACTATTTAAACCACTTTATCACCCAGGCATGCCGGGCATGCCTCCACCCAATGCCCGGGAGACATCTCACGAAACGAAGGCAAATTGTCCAAATGTTCCTTATTGTGAGAAATCCCGCTCCTTGGAGCAAATCGACAACCATCAGGTGGATCAATAGGTGAAGGTACATCTCCCTCAAGAATTACCCGATCGGGCTTGTGTGTTGGATCAGCTACCGGAATTGCGGAAATTAAGGCCTTTGTGTAAGGGTGAATTGGATTGGAGTATATCTCCTCAGAAGGCGCCAGCTCTACGATCCTGCCTAGATACATTACTGCGATACGGTCACTAATATGTTTTACCACAGCCAAGTCATGAGAAATAAAGAGATAACTTAGGCCCATTTCACGCTGTAACTTCATCAGGAGATTCAGCACCTGACTTTGAATGGAAACATCTAACGCGCTTACCGGCTCATCACAGATAAGTAATTTTGGTTTCAGGGCCAGTGCCCTGGCAATCCCAATACGCTGCCGTTGCCCGCCGGAAAACTCGAACGGAAACCTCTGCGCAGCAGACTCATTTAAACCAACCTTACGTAATAAATCAGCTACCCATTGTCGGCGCTCTTCACGCGTCCCCATGCTGTGAATAACAAAAGGCTCTTCCACGATGGTTCCAATGGTGTGCCTTGGGTTTAAAGATTCATAAGGATCTTGAAAAACCATCTGAATCTCTCTTCGAAATGGTTTGAGTTGCCCACGTGACAAAGGGGCCAAATTCGTTCCCTCAAAATGAATTGATCCAGCCGTAGGCTCATAGAGACGAGCAATAGTCTTTCCGAGCGTACTCTTCCCACAACCACTCTCACCCACCAGCCCCAAGGTTTCTCCCTGCTCAATTGATAGGCATACCCCATCGACCGCCTTACAAGCAGCAACTGCTCGGCGAAAAACTCCACCCTTTACAGGGAAATGCATCGTTAAATCTTTTGTCGCCAGAATGGGTGCTTGACTGTTCATCCAACACAAATGGGGCAAGCTTCTACCCAATGATTCTGACCTACCTCCTGAAAATCAGGCCTTTCTTCCAGGTGATGTTGTTCATGTTTTCGCTCACTCCTCGGTGCAAACCGACAACCTGGTTTCAGATCTTTCAATGCCGGGACCATTCCATCAATTGTGTTTAACTTGGTTTTCGGCGTCCCATTAAGGCGAGGAATCGAATGTAATAAACCTTGAGTATAGGCATGACGTGGTTTTGCAAATATTTCTCTTGCCGAAGCACGCTCCACAACACGCCCTGCATACATTACGCACACTTCATCACATGTCTCAGCAATAACCCCCAAATCATGGGTAATTAGAATGATGGACATTCCCAAATCCCGCTGCAAGGACTTCATAAGGTCCAGTATTTGCGCCTGAATAGTAACATCTAGGGCTGTCGTAGGTTCATCAGCAATCACTAGCTCTGGACCGCAAGCCAATGCTATAGCAATGACCACCCGTTGGCGCATGCCTCCTGAAAGTTGATGCGGATATTCCGTCACTCTAATTTCAGGAGAAGGGATACCTACTTTTTCGAGCATCTCAATGGCCTTGCCCCAGGCAATGTCAGGATTCATGTCATGATGCTGAGTTAAGACCTCACAAATCTGCTTGCCGATTGGATGGACTGGGTTCAGAGCAGTCATTGGCTCTTGAAAAATCATACTGATTCGATTACCCCGAATGGACCGCATTTCGTCACGAGGTAATGTTGCGAGATTCACTCCATCAAAAAACACATCCCCGCCAAGAATCTTTCCCATGGGCTGCGGCAATAATCGCATCACGGACATTGCAGTAACGCTCTTACCGCAGCCACTCTCTCCAACTATCCCTAAGGTTTGCCCTTTGCGCACTTCAAAACTAACCCCATCAACCGCAGTAAGCTGACCTACGTCTGTATCAAACGCAGTTACAAGATTGCGCACTTCCAAGAGGTTATCAGATTGACCAGTAGGCACTTTAGTCAATCTTGTATTTATCAAACATTCTAATGACCGCCGAACCTGAAGCTTTCCCCTCCTCCAGATTCTTCATGGTTTTGGCTTTCTCATCAGTATCAATCCAGTGAATGTGATACTCAAAAGGCACACGACTTTCTCGAACGTTGTAGTCTTGGGGATATTTAACCCAACGCCACTGCCCAACACGATACCAAGGCCTTACCCATCCTGGTATATAACCCGCATGGTCATGTATTTTTTCTATCAAAGTATGGGAAAGTTCCGTTATTTCAGCCAAATCTTCACTTTCTCTATATGTATCTATGAGTTCATCAATCTCCCTGCTCGCAGTCATACTAAAATTATTTGTTACCGGCTTGGGTGATAAACCCTTCTTAAGCTTTCCAGATTGGTCATACCTTTCCTCCTTAGGCTCCTTATAGGCATTATCTGAATGATAAGGCTCCCAAAAACGAGGGTACAACTCCACGGATGTATTCAATGCCCCTAGCATAATCTGGTGTTTTTTCTCACTTATCTTTTTCCACGCAGCAGTTCGCTCCATAATTTCTACCTGTAATTCGACCCCCACCTTTTTCGCCTCTTCCTTCAGAACGGTCATTACATCTTCCAACCGCTTGTAGGGAGTGGTAAATGTAAAGGAGAGGCGCTTACCCTCGGACGTCTCAAGTACTCCATCACTGCCCATTTTTGAATATCCCGCCTTTGCAAAATATTCTTTGGCTTTCTCAACGGAAAAAGGTCTGGCCTTAATTGTGGGATGGCTTCTAGCCGCATAGCCATCAGCCACCGATCTCATTCGCTCATAATCTCCCCGAAAGACTTTTTCTATCACCAGTTCAAAATTCATTGCGTAGTTCAATCCCACGCGGATGTCTCTGTTACTCAAAACAGGATCTGATGAATTTAAACGCAACGCCCAAGTAGGCCGAGGAACATCATTATAGAATTGGATTTTTCCAATATGACCATTCTTCACCAAGGAATGGTCATTGGGAAGTTTCTCATACCAATATTCCGGCAATCCCAATCCATGCCAGTCCAATTCCCCTTTTAGGAATAATTCAAAAACTTTAGCCGGCTCTCGAACAACTGTAACTTTAATTGCATCGGGATTAAATCGGTTCCGATAAAAAGGTTTTTTATCAGCCCACCATCCCGGGACTCGTGTCAGAGTAACTGACTCACCTTTTTTAACATTTTCGGGTTTCACCTCATAAGGTCCGGTTGTCGGCTCAAACTTAAACTGGAAGTCCTCAACAAACTGCTCATCCAGTTCCGTATAAAAATGTTCTGGAATCGGCCTTACTCCGGCAAGTTTCTCAATTACATCAGGCTTTGCCTTGTAGTAGGTAATAGACAACGTGTGGTCATCATAAATGGTGATATTGGGAAATTTTTCATCGCCAAAAAAGTCGTTATACCAGGGAGCTTGGATGTGCTTACTGCGCATAACATAAAGACTGAAAAAATAGTCAGTAACCCGAACAGGTTCGCCATCCGAGTAGCGTGCTTCAGGATCCAATTTGAAATACACAGTTTTCCCATCATCGCCATAAGCCCAAGACTTTGCTAAGCCCGGATAATATCCGTCTCCATTTGGATGAGCCATTACGAGATACACCGCATTGTAATCGAGCATATAACTACGAAAAGCCCCATTAGCATCTGGGCCTAATAGCCGCATCGTACGAGGGAAATCCGACATGTATTCCATAAAAGTTCCCCCTCGCTTCGCCTGCGGACTGGAAAACTCATCCAAACCGCTTCCGTTCTCCCACTTCAGGTCTTTTGGTAGATCGGCCAATGTTGCAACTCTAAAACCCTCCTTATTTTCTTCATAGAAAGCCAACACATCGGGCGCGCTTTCGAGGACAACCTTTCGACCTGTAGATTGATTTGTTGCAGCGCCACCCTCGCCTATCGCAGTAGCCGGCAAGGAAACATTTTGACGCTTCAGTTCAGCGGCAAATTCTTGTGCAAAAACACGGGCCATCTCGCGTACTTCGTCCTTGTTAACACTGGACGATGTTGATTGTCCGGGTACTCCGACTGAGGACGGCTTCTTGAGTTGCTTCTTATTGCATCCGGGCAAAATTATCAGCACCGCGATGAACAGTAATCCTGTGAATGTTGTTTTCATTTTATTCGTAAGTAGTAAATTTTTT
>CAJWKQ010000114.1 GCA_913041895.1 uncultured Verrucomicrobiales bacterium | reverse complement strand
CGTTTCTGTTGTTTTTTGCAGAGCTAATACAGCCTTCAAGGACTTTCACGGGGAGCAATGAGGGCGGTTACTTCTTTGGGGTTGCTGGAGATTTCGCAATTCGGCAACGCCTTTTGCAGTTCATCAATCTGAGCTTTGGTGAGGTCCGGGTTGTCTTTGAGGTCCAGAAACTCTAACCGCGTGAGTTCCTCCAATTCCTTCACATTGGTAAGTTGATTATTCCAGAGACTTAACGTCTTCAGCTGCATAAGATTCTCCAAACCCTTCACATCGACAAGCTGATTAAAGCAGAGATTCAAGGTTTTTACCTGTGCGAGATTCTCCAAGCCCTTTAAATCGTTAAGCTGATTGTTGCTTAGGTCTAAAATCTTTAACTGTGTGAGGTTCTCCAAGCCCTTTAAATCGTTAAGCTGATTGCTGCTTAGGTCCAAAATTTTTAACTGCGTGAGTTTCTCCAAACCCGTTGCATGAATTAAAGGGGAGTCTGTAACCCAGATTGAGTCAATATTAACGGTGATCTTTAGTGATTTGATCTTCTCATAATCCGCCTTGGTGAGTTCGCCAGTGGGTTTTTTTGCAGCTTTACGAATTGCTGCTTCAATGGTACTCGCCGATCGTTCTTTTGAAGGTGGATAATGGCGATCCTCATATCTCGGACACCCCACCAACGCCACCACTGCACATATCAAGAGGAGTTGTTTCACGCCATTGAGGCTAACCATTGGCCCATGTCAGGGCAAGGGGGCATTCATCAACTGCCCTCAAGGACGAGGAGGATTAGGGGCCGCTATCCACCACCGCCCCAATGATCGTCTTGGCCGGGTTTTCTAATTCCAAGTTTTTCCAGAAGGGTAATCCATAGTGTCCCGATTATAAATATCGCTAGTATTGCCCCGAAAGTTATTAGCAGGTCTCCCACCTCATACCCAAATATCTGCTTGTCCATAAGATTGGAGATCTTGTCCTTCATAACAAAAGATCAGCATAGTCGAGCCCTGCAGATAAAGCCAAGCTCTCAAGGACTTTCACGGAGGTCAGTTGATTCCCTTGGAGATCCATTTGAGAAACCTTGTTCGCCTCTGCTATGGTCAGTTCGCTAATCCGCACGGCGGATTTTATGAGATAAACACCAGAAAAGTTGGTAGGAGCGCGGGGACTCGAACCCCGGACCAATGGCTTAAAAGGCCACTGCTCTACCAACTGAGCTACACTCCCAAAACCTTCCTTAAAGGAAGGCGGCGCAGTGTACCCACCAAGCCTCTCCAATCAAGATTATTCAGGTCGGTTATTCCCATTTTTTGTTCCTAATAGTGAATAGCATGCAGCAAATTCCCGGCTAAAAAAATATACCCTAAGGGGTTGCCAGCGTGAATCAGGCCTGCTAGAAAAATGGCCTGCGGATGCCCCCATCCAAATCCGCAGATTATAACCGACGCGGTGACGCCCACCACCCAGCCGCGTCGGTTTCCCTTTTTAATAGGCTTTCTTTTTTTCCTTTCATGATGTCATCATGGAATCGTGATGATTGCAATGGACGTAGGATTTGAGATGGCCGCACTCATTGCCTCGATTCTTTTTGGCATCTGCGCAGCCATCTGGTTCTGGATTGAACTGCACTAAAAAACCGGGGCCCATTGCAGAACCCCGGCCTGAAAGTCCGGTCTAGATACCCCGAAGACTACTTTGTCTCCAAAACCCAAATATTTCGGTAACGAACCGGGTTGCCGTGATCCTGAAGATGCAAATATCCTGGTTCCGGGCCCTCTGGCAACGGGCTGGCAGTGGTACGTTTGGGCAGCTTTACATTGTCATGAATCTTCACTCCATTATGTAAAACTGTCATGCGAGCATCCTCCACCTTCTTACCATCCTTAAACTTTGCAGCGGTAAACTCAATGTCGTAGGTCTGCCATGAAAGCGGTGGATAACACATATTCAGGTCCGGTGCCTTGATGCTATAGATACCACCACATTCATTGTTACGACCTTCCAAACCAAAGGAATCTAGCACTTGCACCTCATAACGCCCCTGCAAATAGCAGCCGCTATTGCCACGGCCCTGCCCCTTTGCCTTGGGCTTGAAGGGAAGGAAAAACTCAATGTGCAACTTGTGGCTACCAAACCTCTGAATACTGTCTGCCCTTGGAATCAGGAGCTTGTCTTCACTGATCTTGGCGTTCTTGAACTTATCAGCTGAAGTGCCATCAAATAACACAATGGCTCCCTTGGGCGGCTTGGCTCCCAAAGTTGGACTTTCGCGAACCACCTTCTTCAACTCTGCAAACTTATTGCCCTCAAGCCACGCAATCAGCTTACCGTCCTTGATTTTCACTTCATACATATTGTTATCCGGATCAGTGCATTTCATCTCAACAACCTTGTTGAGCTCAGCAAACTTATCGCCCGCCAACCATGCCACTAGTTTTCCATCCTTAATTTTCACCTCGTACTCGTTTAAATCTGAGTCAGTAAACTTCCATTTATCTCCATCCTTCTGGATTTCCAAAGGAAGCGTATCTCCTTGATCCCAGCCATCATTGGGCAAACCTCCGCTATAGCCCTCTCCCTTAAACTTCCCTGCTCCTATAGAGGAGATTTTGAGACCTACTTTTTGGCCTTCAGCATCCTCTCCTGAATATTCGCCCCCAATGCCTGCATTGGTTTCAATGGTCAAAGGAAGCGTCTCACTAAGGGGATCCCAACCATCACCGGGTAATCCTCCCATAAAACCCTTTCCTTCATACTTGCCGTCTCCTCGGGCGATAATATTTAGGCCCACCTTTTCGCCTTCAGCATCTTCACCGATATATTCCCCTTGAATGACAAAATCTAAACCTGCTTCTTTTGGGTCCAGAAAAGCGCCCCCTTTGCCTGCGCCAAGGACTGAAATTGAGGAAATAACCAGTGCAATAAATAAGATTTTTTTCATGAACTAAATATGATTCGCCCCCTATGTTAACAACAGCACCGGAGCAAGGCAAAGAACAATACCTCGCAAGTACGATATAAATCCAGATGGTCAATGTAACAATTTTTCAGTAGGTTCGCATAGTGAGTTTGGCACGGGATTCCAAGGTATATGTAGCGGGTCATCAAGGCATGGTCGGCAGTGCCTTATGCCGTGCCCTCAATGAAGCGGGTTTCAATAACGTGGTAGGTCAGACAAGAGTACAGCTCGATTTGCGTAACCAGGGAGCGACTGAGTCTTTTCTAAAGTCAGAACAACCTGATATCATCATTATTGCCGCAGCCAAGGTTGGAGGCATTGATGCTAACCGAAACCAACCGGCTGATTTTCTTCTTGAGAACCAGCAGATACAAACCAACCTGATTCATGGTGGATTCAAATGCGGCATCACCAAACTCCTCTATCTGGGTAGTTCATGCATGTACCCACGTTTGGCGGATCAACCAATGAAAGAGGAATCATTGTGCACCGGCGCACTGGAGCCTACTAATGAAGGTTATGCCACTGCAAAAGTAACCGGCTGGAAAATGTGTCAGGCGTACCGGCAACAGCACGGATGTGACTTTATCACTGCCATTCCTACCAATTTATATGGACTCAACGACCATTACGAGGCAGGCCGATCTCATGTTATCCCCGCTTTAATCTCGAAATATCATCAGGCAAAAACCGATGGCGAAACCACTATCACCAACTGGGGTACAGGTGACCCAAGACGTGAATTCTTAAATGTGGATGACGCCGCCACCGGCTGCATCCACTTGCTTGATCATTACAGCGATGCTCAACCTATCAATATAGCCGGCGGCTTCGAGCTCTCCATCCGAGATCTCAATGAGAAAGTAGCTGAACTAACCGGTTACGACGGTGAAGTAAAGTGGGACACCGAAAAACCTGATGGCATGCCTCGTAAACTACTCAATGACTCACGCCTGAAAGCCATGGGCTGGAAACCAAAGATCAACTTTGATGAGGGTCTGAAACAGGCCTATGAGGATTACCTTGAGCGATTCAGCTGAACCCGAGCCGCATCAGTCATTTCAATAATCAGATCACGAAAAGAGGTTTGAGGCTCCCAGTCCAGCAGTGCCTTGGCCTTTGACGCATCTCCGACCAAGCCTTTCGGCTCTTTTTTACGGTTAAAAGATTCATCACGCACTACGTGATCCTCCCAATTTAGCCCAACTGTTTCAAAGGCAATCTCAACGACCTCCTGAACTTTATGAGTTTTTCCAGAAGCAAAAATATAATCATCAGGTTGATCAGCCTGTAATGACAACCACATCCCACGAACCATATCACGCGCATCAGTCCAATCTCTCTCCATTGAGGTATCTCCCAATCTTAATTCTTTCTCTATCCCACATGAAATTGAAGCAGCTGCGAGACATATTTTCTTCGTTACAAAATTAGCCCCACGCCGAGGTGATTCATGGTTGTAGAGAAATCCATTTACTGCGTATAAACCGTCATCACGCGATTTCTGCACTTTTTCCGTCGCCTTGGCCTTTGAGTCCCCGTAGGGATTCACTGGATTGAAAGGGGTGGTTTCTTTTTGTGGCGACTCTATCGCGTCTCCAAACACCTGACAGGAAGAAGCAAAAAATAACCGGGCCTGAGGTGCTTCTTTATGAACGCAGCTCAAAAGATTCTCAGTTCCCTTCAAATTAACCTTCATCGTGAGGGAAGTATCAGATTCGCTCTGCCCGACATGTGACTGGGCAGCAAGATGGTAGATCTCATCAGGTTGAGACTGCTGAACAGCAACTCTCAACTGCTCTAAATCAGTAATATCACACTCATCACTCCTCCAACCGTGAACCTCATAGCCTTTTGCCTCCAGCAATTCTCGCAAATACCAACCGTCCTGACCGGTGATCCCGGTAATTAACGCACTCTTTGCCACACGGAGAAAATCTCCGCGCAAAGCAAGCAATAGCAAGCCCAATTGGTTCACGGCTTGCACTACAATAACTTTAGATCATACTCCAACCCATGCGCAGATTTAGCACCAACAGGTCTTTTGTGACTTTCGCTATTTCCTTAACTATCGGCTTGGGGTGCGGCGAAACACAGTCCCCTTCACCGACAACCAACCTAAAGAGCAGCAAGGATACCAACATAACAACAGCCTTCACCGTGGAACCCAAGAAGCAAACTGGACATAAACATACAAACCGGCTCATTAAGGAAAAATCACCGTATTTACTACAACACGCACACAACCCTGTAGACTGGTTTCCGTGGGGAAAAGAGGCATTCGATAAAGCTAAAAAAGAAGATAAGCCCGTGTTCCTCTCTGTTGGATACTCCACGTGCCACTGGTGCCACGTAATGGAACGCGAGAGTTTTGAAAATGAAGAAGTGGGAGCATTACTAAACAAACATTTTATATGCGTTAAACTTGACCGAGAAGAGCGCCCAGATATCGACAAAATCTACATGACCTTTGTACAGGCGACCACCGGTGGAGGCGGTTGGCCCATGAGTGTATTTATGACACCTGACCAAAAGCCATTTTTTGGAGGCACCTATTTTCGCAAACCCGACTTCATGAATCTTTGCGAACGGGTTAACCAGCTCTGGAATGACAAAGAAATGCGCCCAAAACTGGAAGGAGACGCCGATCGGGTATCTGCGGAACTAGCCAAGATATCAGTAGGAAAACCCTCACCGGATGCAAAACTGTATCAGGGCATGATCACCAACGCTGTGGAACAAATTAAAAATACTTACGATCCAAGATTTGGAGGATTTGGCCGCGCACCAAAGTTCCCACGACCTTCTGAACCTATCCTCATCCTATGGCAATCGGCACGTTCCAAGAATAAAGACGGGATCGGAATGGTCACACACACCTGTGATCAAATGGTTGCTGGTGGGATTTACGATCAAATTGGCGGAGGCTTTGCCAGGTATTCAGTAGATGAAAAATGGCTGGTACCACACTTCGAGAAGATGCTTTATGACAATGCCCAGCTCATTCATCTCTATTTGGACGCATATCTTGTAAGCGGTGAGGAAAGACACGCCAATGTGGTACATGACATCATCCGTTATCTGAAACGGGATATGACGCACAAAGACGGAGGCTGGTACTCAGCTGAGGATGCTGATAGTGAAGGACAGGAGGGTAAGTTTTACTGTTGGACTAAAAAACAACTCGAAGAAATTTTAACTGAAGAACAATCCAAATTGGCCATCCGTCATTTCGGAATAACTGAAAAAGGCAACTTCGAAGACCATAGCCATCCCGATCCACTAAAAAACCTAAATGTCCTCAGCATAGTAGACTCCAAAATAACCAATGAAGAGAAAACGATGCTGATCACCATCAAGAAAAAGATGGATACTGTTCGAAACAAACGTATCCGACCGCATCTGGATGATAAAATACTTTCCAGCTGGAATGGATTAATGCTCGGAGCCATAGCTCGAGCATACGCCGTCTTAGATGAAGATGAATATCTAGCAATTGCCGAAAAGAACTACACCGCCATCCTTAAAGAACTTTGGGACTCAAAAACTAAAACCATGTATCACCGATGGCGTGATGGCGAACGCGACAGTGTTCAGCTATTTGATGCTTATGCCTTTCAACTTGACGGCACACTTCACCTCTATGAGGCCACTTTGAAAGCTAAATACCTCGAACAAGCCGTAACTTTAGCTAATAGAATGATTGAATTATTTTACGATAAGGAAAACGGCGGCTTCTGGCAGGGCACCGGAGATACCGGACTCATTATGCGAGTTAAGGAGGATTATGACGGTGCCATGCCTTCGGCCAATTCCGTCGCCGCGCTGGCTCTTCTTAAACTGCATAAAATCACTGAAAAGAAACAATACCGGGAATGCGCCCATTCCACCCTGTTGCTTTTTTCAGATCGAATGGAAAAACAGGGCTCTGCAGTTCCTTATCTTCTTCAGGCATTGGATTTCTATCTGCATGAACCCTACAGAGTAGTGGTTGCGGGAAACCCCGAAGACAAAGAATTTCAAAAGGCTTTGCACGAAGTACACAATCAGTATCAACCCAATCGTGTGGTGATTGGCAACCACGGGCCGGTGGAAGAATTCGCCAAAAAACAAACACCCGAGGAAAATGGCTCACCATTGGTTTACGTATGCTCAGGCAGTGCGTGCCAAATTCCCACAATCGATCCTAAAAAATTCAAATCTTATTTAAAACCTTCTCCTCCAAAATCACAGACTACTGGAAATGAAGAATAGCCTTTAGGCTAATTGAGTTTGTTTGCACCACTTTTATGTGATAGCTTCGGAAAGGAGGAAAATGAAATGGATAAGAAACTAAAAACCACCATAGCGACTGTGGCCGCACTAGTACTTGTGGGAGGTGGCATTTTCTTTGGTGTCACTTCCGCTAAAAAAGGTGAAAAATGCCGCTACTGCGGAAAGTACTGGCCTCATGGAGAAATAATGGGCCACCAAATACGCTGCGATAAAAATAAAGAATCCATGAGCTTTCGAAAATAAAGTGAAAAACCTAGATGTAATACATCTCTTTTTCGCGACCTGTTGCCTCTAGGAGTTGGGAGAAGGTAATTTCGTCTGACTCACGGTTGAGTGAATCACGAAGCTGAGCCCAAGCATCTCGTAATGCCTCAGGACACTCTTCGTCTTCCAACGCGGGAGTATCCAAGACTTGCCCATCAACAGCACGCCACACATCCCCTAAGGTAATCTCCTCTGGGGATCTAGCCAACCGGTACCCTCCCTGCTTTCCGCGAGCACTTGCCACTATTTGGGCACTTTTTAAATCAATTAATATCTGCACGAGAAAATTTGCTGAAGTCCCCGACGCCAAAGCTAATTCTTCCACCTTACAGGCCTGGCTATTAACGGGTTGCTTAGCCAGCTCCAAAACAGCTCTGGCCGCATAATCTGTTTTAACCGAAAGCCTCATTGAATTTAGAGTAAACCTTTAAACAGAACTTCGCAAACGGAATTCTTGGCGCATGACGCATACATGCGTATAAATCAGCGAAAGCGGGAAAGCAATCTCGCGCTTGGAAGCCCTCTGATGAACCAAAACGATATCCGCAATACTTTGGACACGGAATCAATTCGTTTGTCAAAGTCACTGGGACAAAATCTTCTTCACGATCAGAATGTATTGCAACGCATTGCCAAAGCAGCCGATCTTCAGAAAGACGACAATGTACTAGAGATCGGCCCTGGATTGGGATCACTGACTGAGCATCTTCTACAGAAGGTCAATGAACTAACCGTCATTGAAAAGGACAAACGCCTCGCTTCACACCTCGGTGAAAAATTCAAAAATACTACAAATTTTAAGCTTATCCACAATGATGCACTTAAATATTTTGAAAACATTGAGGTCGATTGGGGTCCTTGGAAAATGGTTTCCAACCTTCCTTATAACGTCGCCTCACCGTTACTAGTAGATTTAGCTGCTATGCCCAAAGGACCTCAAAGATTGGTTATCACCGTACAATGGGAAGTTGGCCAACGACTCAATGCAAAGCCATCTACCAGTGAATACAGCAAACTCACATTATTGGTTGGCTGCCGCTATCAAGTGAAGAATATCTTTAAGATATCTCCACGCTGTTTTTTTCCTGAACCACGTGTCGACTCAGCCTGCCTTACTCTAGACCGACGCACCAAGCCCCTGTTTGAGCACCAGTTACACAAACCCTTTACGACTGTTGTTAAACGAGCTTTTAGCCAACGTCGTAAAATGATGAGAAAGAACTTAAAAGGTGGATGGCCGGAGGATCAACTCGATGCGGCAATGACTGCAGCAAACCTTGATTTGAAGATTCGTGCCGAAAAAGTAACTATGGATCAATTTGTAACCCTAACCAAAGAGTTGCATGATCGATGAAGACATCTTTGATGTCGTCAATGAGCACGACGAAATCATTGGCCGCGAACCGCGCAGCATTGTGCACGCACAGGGCCTTCGCCACCGCGCCGCGCACGTACTCGTTTTTAACACCGCCGGCCAAATCTTTCTCCAACTTCGCTCCATGAGCAAGGATAACAACCCAGGCGTATGGGATAGCTCCTGTAGCGGTCACGTAGACGCCGGTGAATCCTACGTTGTCGCAGCTGAGCGTGAGCTGATGGAGGAAATTGGCCTGTTGGTCGAGGAGCCCCTTGAACCCTTATTCAAACTCGATGCATGCGATGATACCGGTATGGAATTCTGCTGGGTCTACCGTACTCAATCCGAGGGCCCCTTTGACTTGAATCCCGAGGAAATTGACGAAGGCCGCTGGTACTCCAAGACAGAACTGACCGAACAACTGGAAAGAAATCCCGATGCCTTCTCTCCCTCGCTCCAGTTGATCTGGAATCAACTTTCAAAATAAATAATCCCCGCACTTCGGTGTGCTTCATTGAGCCAGTCAATACTGGCTCTTTTTTAATCAATTAACACCCCAAGCGCATCTGGCGTTAGAGTGGTTTCAGCAAAAGACGATGAACATTCTACTCGCCATCAACTCTGCAGCCGGCACGGGCAATACAACCGCGTTGGGACGGAACCTTGCAGAGATTCTGCGAAAGCGTCTGGGTAATGAGCATCACGTAAAGCTCCACCGAGCCGAGGGGCATGAGGCCATACGGAATTCAGCGTGGGCATTTACGCGCCGACATCCCGAAGATGCGGTCATCATCGCCGGTGGCGGAGGCGGCACATTAC
>CAJWKQ010000113.1 GCA_913041895.1 uncultured Verrucomicrobiales bacterium | reverse complement strand
AAACAATTAATTGACCTTTTGGGATAAATTTTTCAGCAACACGTGCAGATTGAGGCAGAAGACCTCCTGGGTTGTCCCGCAAATCCAGCACCAATGCTTTAATCTCATTGGCTTCCATTTTAATCAGCGCTTCCTCAAGTTCATCCGCAGTGTTGTCTGAGAACCCTGAAATCCTCGCATAGCCAATATCAGGCGCGATCAAGGAGTATTCTCCTTTGCCGTTGATATCTCGAACCGTCTTGGTCTTGATCCGTTCACGTTTTAAGGAGAATTCTTTGGTCTCATCCTTAGAGGGCCGGAAAACAGTAACACTCACCTCCGTACCAACCTTCCCTCTCATCAATTTCACCGCATCATCTATGGTAATACCCTGAGTGCTTTTATCCAAAATCTTGATTATACGATCACCGGCTTGCAGGCCTGCCCTTGACGCAGGGGTGTCGTCCATAGGTGCTATGATTGTAAGCCAATCATTCCGAATACTCACAACAATTCCAATACCGCCAAACTCCTGGCGCGTATCGTCAATCAACGCTTTGTGCCTATCAGCTGACATATACCCACTATGGGAATCTAAACTTGAAAGCATCCCTGTAAGAGCGCCATCTAATAGGCTTTCATAGGAAACCTTCGTTTCATCCACATAATTTCTACGCACTTGATCTATGACGTGGGCAAACTTTTCCATGTGAGATTCTGCATTTTTATTGTCGGCTGCAGCCGCACTGCTGGTGAAATTTTTGTGCCCCACATAGAGATTTACTCCTAAAACCACAACAAGGACTAAATTTACGATCGGCTTGTTCATTAGTTAATAAATAGATAAAAAAATCATCAATCGCAATTTGTAATTACTGCTGTAGCAGGAAACTCACAAATGCTAAATCAGACTCTGTAGTTACTTTTGGGTTTGAATTTTTCGATTCTATTAAAACAACTGACTGGCCAATCAGCTCACAGGCAGAGGTGTCGTCTGTTACGAATATCCCCTCATCGGCAACCGCCTTCATTGCTTCCCCGATAACGTCGGCTTTAAAAACCTGCGGTGTTTGCACAGACCAAAGATGAGTTCTGTCGATGTTTTGGATAATTCGCCCGTGTCCATCGGAAAGCTTCACTGAATCGACAATTTTTGACGCCGCCACCGATGCCCCTTCTTCCTCAGCTGCCCTAATTGTATTTGTGATGGTTTCTTGATCTACACAAGGCCTCGCACCGTCATGAATGGCGATAATTTGGCTTTCCTCACAAGCCGCCCTTATCCCATTACGGACAGAATCCTGCCGCTCATCACCGCCATGTATGAAACGGTATGGTTTATGGAGGGGTAGATTGAGGGCAAGTTGCTCGAAGGCCGCTTGAGCATCTTCACGTACAACGACAACAATCTCACCAACTAATTGATGCTCGTCAAATGTTTTCCACGTATGGCCGATTACCGGCATACCTTGCACCTCAAGAAATAGTTTATCTACTTCACCTCCCATTCGCTTGCTGCTGCCAGCAGCGACAATAACAGCGGTAACCATAGCCAAATATGTCAGCTTGATGGACGCCAGTCGAGCAACTTCAATTGAACTGATCTATTCCCTTTCCAGACATTTACCGAAGGCTGCACCGCTAAATCAAATCGACCTGAAGGCTGCGCTTTTGCCTCCGCATTCCACCATACCACCTCAGCACTGACATCACCGTCTGTAACAATTAATTTTGCATGCTGTTTGTCTGATCCCATCCATTGAACCTCAGTAAATAATTCAAGATTTAGCAGTGCTACTTGCACCAAAGGCAGCGATTGGCCTAATGGCTGAAGAGATCCCAGCGAATCTACGACAGATAGATTGAGTTGATCCAAACAACAAACCGCATCAAGCCGTATTGAAGGCACTAAATCCATATCATCAAAGACTCTGCTGGCGCAGGCATTCAAACTCTTTCGAAATGATCCGATTTTGCTCTCCTTCAAGGTGATCCCAGCAGCCATAGCATGCCCCCCATGCCTAATCAGATCATCTGCGCATTCTTCAAGCGCAGCGCATAAATCAAAGCCCTTGATGCTGCGGCCCGAGCCGCGCATGTCATCAGGATTTCCACCTAAAATAAATGTTGGACGGTGAAACTCTTTCTGGATCCTTGATGCAACAATACCGATAACTCCGATGTTCCACCCCGGCTCACCGAGCACGATAACATAATCATTCGACGGGTTAAAATTAGCGTTTAACTGACCTTTAACCTTTCGAGTAATTTCCTTTTCAATCCTCTGTCGCTCTCGATTATTACGATCCAAAGCTCCAGCTAGGCTAAATCCAGATTCATTGTCTGCAGCCATGATTAAATCAAGTGATGCGGTTGCTTTTTTCAATCTACCGGCCGCATTCAATCGCGGGCACAACTGAAAACCTACCTCATACGACGTAATAGAACCACTGATTCCACAAGACTTTATTAATGCCTTTAAGCCAGGTCTTTTGGTACGGTTTAATTGCTGCAAGCCCTTGAAGGCCAATATGCGATTCTCGCCCGTTAACGGAACCATATCAGCGATGGTCCCTAATGCCACAAGATCAAGTAATAGGCGAACGTCATACTCCTCAAAACCAGATTCATTATTTTCCCTGCCATACTTGATTAACCCATGGACTAGTTTAAATGCGAGCCCAGCCGTACAAAGATCACGCAACTCATCGCCCTCTTGTAAAGCTATATTCGGATTAACCAGTGCATATGGATCTGGCGGCGGATCACAAACCTGGTGATGATCCAAAACAATAACATCAATTGATTGGTTATTTAATCCCTTTATAACTTTAACTGAAGTTGAACCACAATCTGCTGCAATTATTAAGTGTGGTGAATACTTATCTATACAATTCTCAATACCTCCTGATGTAAGCCCATACCCTTCAACCATACGGTCCGGGAGATAACTAGAAATATCCCATCCCAGTTCACCCATTGACTCGATAAGGATTGCCGTGGAAGTAATGCCATCAACATCATAATCACCAAACACCACGACTTTTTCTTTTTTATGTCGGGCTTCAAACAGGCGAAGCACTGCATCAGAAAGATTAGGAATTAACTCAGGGGGTGATAAATCAGCTAATTTTGGAGACATAAACCGTTTGGCTGATTTTATATCCTCCTGCCCTCGATTCACTAAACATTGGCACAAAAGTTTATTAGCATTCAGGTCTCTAACCAAGGTATCTACGATAGTCTCATCCGGTGAACATATGTTCCAATTACGCTTCACTCTTTGTTCTTATCCTTTTTCCGCTTTCGCCAGATACGGGCTTTCTCCTCAAGGAAAAAAAGTTTTGCTCCTAGCCTAGGAAATCTCTTTTTGAACTGAATCTTCTTTAATCGCACGGTCGCTGAGCTTTTTGAAAGGCACATTAGACCTATAACAATAAACAAAATTCCCTGCAAAATTGGGAGAAAGAGACCTATGACTCCGAGAATTAAAAAAACAATACCTGTTATAAGCCATCTGATGCGCGGCATATTTTACCATTCTTTAAAACTAAACTATTCTTCCGCCCTTCCGTTATCTGAACCTTTTTTGTGGACAATGGATGCAACCATGCTGCCGGCAAGGATTGCACCCACAACAGCGAGCGGAAGCCAGTGAGGGATTTCCCCAAATGTATTTTTGATCCAATGATGTAAAAGCATTTTTGCACCTATAAAGGCAAGCACAAGGGCAAGTCCATATTTAAGGTAATGGAAATATTCAATGGCCCCGGCTAAAACAAAGTAGAGCGAGCGCAGTCCAAGAATCGCAAACATGTTAGATGTAAAGACGATGAAGGGATCCGTAGTTACGGCAAATATAGCAGGGATTGAGTCCACGGCAAAAACAACGTCGGTTGATTCTATTGTTATTAAAACAATTGCCATTGGGGTTAACATTGTCTTTCCATCAATCCTTACCGTGAATTTCTCTCCTTCAAACTGGTCATGCACCGGAAAGAATTTCCGGGCTATCTTTACCAGAATATTATTCTCAGGCTCGACACTATCATCCTCACTGGTAAACAGCATTTTTATTCCGGTAATTAACAAGAAAACTCCAAACACATAGAGAATTGCACCCCATTTAGCCACCGCAGCGGCTCCTATGCCTATCATTAATCCACGCATTATCAGAGCACCTAGGATGCCCCAAAATAACACTCTATGCTGAAACTCACTTTTAACCTTGAAGTAGGAAAAGATTAACGCGATTACGAAAACATTATCCATCGATAAAGATAATTCCAGAACATACCCGGTTAAGAATTCGATGCGCTTTGCCCCAGATACATCAGCCGAATAAACTTCCGGGATCGCAAAAATCCCAAACAGCATCGACACTGAAAACCAAAGAGAACTCCAGGCTAGCGCTTCCTTAAAAGACACCTTGTGAGGTGTTCGATTGAAGACGCCCAAATCTATGGCTAGAACAAAAATTATGGCCAGCGTAAAGACGCTATAATGAGCCAACCCTACGCTGGTCGCCGCAAGCATTAGGTCATTGTCGGGACCGGATCCTCATCAACTACCGGTGCTGCGAGTTCCGGCCGCTTGCCCTTGTGCCACCAAAGCACTATTGCACAAGCTATATATATCGAAGAATAAGTTCCAACAATGACCCCTACAAGAAACGTAAAGGCAAAATCATTAATAACGGTGCCGCCAAAAAAGTATAAAGTACCCGTTGACAATAATGTCGTGCCAGAAGTAATGACCGTGCGGGCAAGGGTCTGATTAAGTGATTTATTCATAACATCTGAGAAGGAGCCTCGCGACCCCATACGCAGATTCTCACGTATTCGATCAAAAATTACAATCGTGTCATTAATAGAAAACCCGATAATTGTAAGTGCTGCCGCAACAATAGGAGCATTAAGTTCACGCCCAGAGAAAAAGAATATTCCACCCGTCATCGCAACATCATGTAAAACTGCTATTACTGCAGCAACCGCAAATGAGTACTCATATCGAAACGCCACATACACAAGTATTCCAAAAAGAGCGAGTAATACCGCTATAACCGCTGATTTCTGTATTTCACCACTAACACTCGGCCCTACTTTATCGAGCTTTTCTCTCAGAAGCTCATTAGTGGTATTATTTATTTTAAGAGAAAAGTCCGGATAAGCTGTACTCAAGGCATTCAAGACTAATTCAGGACGATTCTTTTCGGAGCCAAGGGGGAAACTGGCAACCAGTACTTTAGGGCTCCCTTCTGCAGGCTCGAGTGAAAATTTCAGTGCATCTGTCTCAATTTCAAGATTTTCTGTAGCTTGTTTTTGCATCGAACCTGATTTCATATACTCAGTAATTGATGCAATCTTATCCTGGTTAAACGATATTTCTAAACTACAGTTTACCGGCAATAAACCGCCGTATGAATTTATCAATGCTTTTTCCATCTGTTTTGCCGCATCCTTAGGCTTTGAATTATCAGGAGCCTTGTCTGGCTCGAAATCCGGAAAATCAACACGTAGCGTCTGCTCCTTGGTGTCCATGTCTGCCTGCAACTGGGGCTGAATTTGCGCCTCATCAATCTGGGTAGTTTCCGATAACTTTTTACGCATTTCACCAGATTTAATATCTCTGGAGAGGCTGGCTGCCTTAGTCTGATCGACTAATTTAACCACCATACTAAAACCACCTTCAAAATCCACTCCCAACATGCTGTCCTTACCCTTAAATACCCCATAACCAAACCCGCCAATAATCAAAACCCATGACATTACAAAAGCCGGCTTCGCGTATTTTAAAAAATCGAGCGTCGGCAAACCGACGTTACTTCTCAAGTGTACCAACCTCTTAGAGCCATCAGTCCCGATAAGGCCAATATTCAGCAATGCATCAAACACTAAACGGGTTGCAACAAGCGCTGTAAACATACTCGTTAAGATGCCGATTGTCAGAGTTACACCAAAACCTTGCACGGGCCCCTTCCCCATATAAATAAGGATGACTGAAGCAATTACAGTGGTAATATTCGCATCAAAGATTGTACCAAATGCTTTGTCGTAGCCTGATGCAATCGCGCCTTTTAACGATTTACCCGCGTTCAGCTCCTCTCGAATACGCTCAAAAATTAAGACATTTGCATCAACCGCCATTCCGATAGTCAGCACTACCCCGGCAATACCAGGAAGTGTCAAAGTTGCATCAAACCAACACAGAATCCCCAGAATCATGCATATATTTAAAGCCAAAGCAAAGTTGGCAAGAATCCCGCTAAGCAGGTAATAGATCAGCATGAATACGGCAACTGCAACCAAACCCCAGATAGCCGCCTTATAACCTTTTGCAACCGAATCACTCCCAAGTGAAGCTGCAACATCTCGCTCTTCCACAATTTTAACTTTATTTTCAAGTGGATTCTCAAGTGAGCTTGCGAGCGATTTAGCCTCATCGGGCTCAAAGTCCCCGGTGATCTGGCCACGGGCATGAATTCGACTATTGATTGAAGGTGCTGAAATGAGCTTTTCGTCTAACACAATGCAAAGCAACCGGGGGTCTGAACCACCAGCAACGTGAGCTTCGGTTATTTTAGCAAATTTATTTGCCCCCAAGGCATCTAAAGTGAAATGTATCTCAGGCGCATTGGTTAACTCATTTGGCCGGGCACTGGCGCGCTTGATATGACTACCTGAAAGGGCCACCTCATTTAGAACATAGTGCGAAATGGTAGTTGCCTGTTCTCTTCCATCTACTTTCCGCTTTTGCGTGTAAGACATCAGGGTGGCACCGGGAACAAAATCTTCACCTGACCTAATCAATGCATCGCTATCACGATGTGTTAATCGGAATTCCAATTTAGCAACTCGAGATATGCGCTCACGCGCATCGTCCCGATCTCCTTGCCTGAGAGCTGGAACCTGAATAATAATTTTGTCATCACCAGCTGTTTGAATTAATGGCTCAGCCACACCAAACTTATCGAGCCGAGTGCGCATGATCTCCATGGCCTTTGTAAGTTGATCCGAATTGACCGGCTGCAGCTCTCCATCCTCACCCATCTTGGGATCTAATTGAACAACAAATTGTGTCCCTCCTTTAAGATCCAATCCCAGCTTCACCTCGCCTTCATGTTCTTTCTGTATGCGATTTAGTATGGCCTGATTAATATCGGTTCTAATATCAAGGTTTAGAGATTGCCATTCTTGCTGCCATATCTCCTCATTGAGGTCCAATTGCTTTAACAGTCCGTTAGTTTTACCGGGGAACAGTTCTCTGAGATCTGCCTCACCGATCGCCTCCATCCAACTATTCTGGCCCTTTAACCGTAATTGATCATCTTTGTTGACTTTGGATTTAAAATCTCTAACCGATGTAAGTATTAACTCCTTCTCTCCCTCCTTGCCCGCCTCTGCAGCAGTCTCGTCAAAGGCATCAATCAGATTTTTCCCTCCAGGTGGATACCATTCCGAGAATGTCCACCCAGCAAGAATAGCCACCAATACAAACCTGCCAAAAATCGGGGTCTTTTTCATTTCGATTATTCTTTATTCATCATCCTCATCAAGCACTCGCTCAACGGAAGTTCTCATTAGTTCGAGCTTAGACTCGCCGGTACGAAGTGTGATTGTTTTCTTCTTTACGGTAACAACTGTTCCAACCATTCCAGACGCAACAACTCGATCGCCGGTTTTAAGGTCCTCTACCATTTTGGCATGCTGTTTCTGTTGCTGTTGTTGAGGCCGTATCAAAAGCGCATAAAAAATACCAAGAAAAGCGACCGGCATAAGGCAGGTAATCCAAGCAGGACCACCAGACTGACCGTCAGATGGAGCTGTTGCCGACCCTAACAAAACTTCGAATAAAGAGATATCCATTATCTTGAAATCAAAGACGGCAAATCCTATTTATAAAAAGCCTTTTTGCAAGCATTTAGCTTGTTTTCAAGCTATATTCCCGCTGCTCAGCGACGCGATTGGTCGGCCGATAATTTGTTTTAAATTCTTCCCTAAAACTATCAAATGTCCCATTAGCAATATGTTCCCTTATATCCTGCATCAATCTCATGTAAGTCCGCAAATTATGAATAGTCAAAAGTCTCAATCCGAGAATTTCATCCACATTAAGTAAATGACGTATATAAGATCTGGAATGCTGGACACAGGCAAAACAATCACACTTCTCGTCAATCGGCTTAAAATCGTTTTTAAATTGACTGCCCTTCAACGAAAAAGCACCAGAATAAGTATACGCAGTGCCATTGCGCGCAACACGAGTTGGTAAAACGCAATCAAACATATCAACACCTCTGGCGACAAGCTCTACTAGTTGAGCCGGCGTGCCCAGCCCCATAGCATACCGCGGCTTGTTAGCGGGAATCATCGGTGCTGTGTATTCAGCAATTCTTAACATTTCCGGCTCTGGCTCACCAACGCTCAACCCGCCAATGGCATATCCGTCAAAATCTATATTTGTAACCTCCGCGGCACTTTGTTTTCTTAAATCTTCATAACAACCACCTTGAATAATACCGAAGACTAACTGACCATTTGATCGAGGCTGATTAAAACACTTAACTGCCCAACGATGCGTTCTATGAATTGCAGAACCGACATCTTTCTTTGAGGCACCGTAAGGAGGGCAATCGTCAAACACCATAGCAATGTCACTAGCTAGATGCCGCTGTATCTCCATGGACTCCTTAGGCCCAAGGAAGAGCTTTTTACCATCAATATGCGATTGAAACACGACTCCATCTTCGCGGATTTTTGCGATCTTAGATAAACTAAATATCTGAAACCCTCCACTATCAGTTAATATCGGGCCACCCCAGTTCATGAACGAATGTAAACCACCTGCAGCACGAACCACTTCCATTCCCGGCCGAAGATTTAAGTGGTAGGTGTTGCCAAGAATAGTTCTCACCCCAATATTCTGAAGGTCTGAATTATCGAGTGTCTTGACCGTGGCCCTAGTGCCCACCGGCATAAATACCGGTGTTTTCACCAAGCCATGCGCCGTCATAAGAGCGCCGAGTCGCGCACGAGAATGAGTATCAGTTTTTAGTAGTTTAAACATTAGGCCAAAACGGCCTTTATTCTTGAAACTGCCTGATCTACAGGAACAGTTATTTTCTCACCACTGGCGCGCACAAAAACCTCAACATTACCATCTTTAAGAGATTTAGAGCCTATGCCCAAACGTAATGGAAAGCCGATCAACTCAGAATCCTTAAATTTGATACCGGGACGAAGATCCCGATCATCAAGCATGACATCAAACCCTAAATCCAAAAGTTGATCATATATTTCAACGGCTGATTTCATTACCGACCCATCCGGCTCAATATCAAGTGCAGTAATACAAATTTGCCAAGGGGCAACGGCCATAGGCCACACAATACCATTTTCATCATGATTACATTCTATTATTGCTTGCAGAGTTCTTGTAACACCCAGCCCATAGCAACCCATGACTGGAAATTGCTTTTTCCCACTTTCATCGAGAAAGCTTGCATCAAGCGCTTTACAATACTTGGTCCCCAGCTTGAATACGTGACCTACCTCAATAGACCTTTTAATTCTTACGGGCTGTCCGTCTCTGGTTAACTCTCCTTCTCTAACTATCCGGAGATCTGAGAAGACAAGATCCTTCAAATCTCTCTTAACGTTAATATTTCTCTTGTGGAAACCATCCTTATTGGCGCCGGTTACCATCCCAGCAGCATCTTCAAGCTGGTTGTCAGCAAAAACTTTTACATCCTTTATGCCGAGCGGACCCA
>CAJWKQ010000112.1 GCA_913041895.1 uncultured Verrucomicrobiales bacterium | reverse complement strand
TTCGCTTCGGGCAACAGCTGAAGAATTGGAAGCTCAATGGAGAAGTGAAGATGTCTCGTTCGATACAGTTGAACTTAACTGGATTAAAGCGGGCACTATATACCGACTTGAGAACAGCGGCTCGCCTGCGTTGCTACCCAGTTTCCTTGAGGGAAAATTCTATATTCAGGACCCTAGTACGCTTGCTGCGGTGCAGGATCTTGCTCCCCAACCAAAGGAAAATATTCTCGACCTCTGCGCCGCTCCGGGAGGCAAAACGACTGCCATCGCTCAACGAATGCAGGATGAAGGGGCGATTCTCGCTTTAGACATTGACGAATCGCGTTTAGAGCGTTTACGTGAAAACTCCCTGCGGCTTGGTTTAAATTGTATTCAGCCAAAGGCTCTCCACCAAATTGACCTGAAAAAAGCCGGGCCCTTTGATCGAATATTAGTTGATGCTCCCTGTTCTAACACCGGGGTCATGCGCAGAAGAGTTGATGTCCGGTGGCGGCTCAATGCACGTGAAATTCCTGTGCTGGCCGACGCCCAACTTGATTTACTCAATCGTGCCGCTCCCCTCCTCAAGCCCAAAGGGCTAATGGTCTATAGCACATGCAGCATTGAGGCTGAGGAAAATGAAGAGGTCATTGAACGTTTCCTGCAAAAGCACCGACTATTTAAACAAATCTCCTGCCGTAATATTACCCCCATGAAAGACGGGGTCGATGGGGCGTTTGTCGCCCAGTTGAAGCGAGACGAAAGCTCTTAACGTTTGGTCTTTAATATACCGCCTGGCGGGGCAAAATTGTCCGTCAAGACCCCCGCTTTTACAGCACAGGCGGGCGCTTTAGAGCGGATACGTTTTAGCCGCGGACCAAAATTCTTTGGTAAGTTAGGATGCGCATCGCGCAAAACCTTTACTTTGTCTGCGAGAGATTTCGGGGTCAGTGGCTTAGGGTCCTTGGTCGCCAGCATTACGATGTTACGAGTGTCACTGGCAGGAAAATGATAGACATGGGGAAAAACGGCCTTGAGAGTTTGGTAGATTGACCCCACCACATCCGAATTCCAATTGGTATAGGTACCTATTACATTAAAGACAAGAGTCCCGTCTTTTGTAAGATCATCGGCTGCCAAGGCAAAAAATTCCTTTGTGGCTAAATGAAAAGGGATATTGGTGCCAAACTGATTTGAGGTGTAGGCATCCATCATAATAGCATCGTACTTAGCCTGCTTATTAAGCCGGAGGAATTGTCGACCATCTTGAAAATGGATTTTGTGTTTCGCCGTTTCTTTAACATGAAAAAACTGCTTGGCTACTTTTGCCACAACCGGATCAAGCTCAACAGAGTCAACGTGAATTTTGGGGTAATCGTTTTGATAAGCACGAACGACACTCCCCCCCCCTAAGCCCATGATTAAAACGCGCTTGGCTTCCGGGCTCCATAATAGCGGCATCTGAAAATATTCAGTATATTCAAAGTGCCCGCGAAGCGGGTTAGCTATCCACATTCGGGTTTCCATTGATCCATTAAATCGTAACAGCCGATAGCCGCCTGAATCCTCAACAGTAATTTGATTATGTGCCGAAGTCGTTCGAAACCGAACACCTTGCGGTCCTGCTGCGTCCACTGGCGCCGACAGCAGGACAAAGGCCAATAATATTATTCTGAAGCTGTTTTGGGCCATAGGTAATCCAGAGCGAAGCATAAACCAGCCAAACCAAGGGTCAATAGGCCAGTAAAAAGAAATATTTGTGTATTAGACCAAAGATCGATCAGCAAGTAGGCTGTCACAAATACTCCTCCGATACTTCCCGCAGTGCTGGCTGCATAAACAGTGCCACTAAGAGTTCCTACATTGGCAACCTTGTGCGCAGCCAGTCGGATAATATATGGAGTAATCATGGCCAAGGCGAAGCAGGGGAAAAGAAATACCACGCCGCTTCCCATTGCAGGATCAAGTTTTTGCCAAATGGCCGGTATCTCATTCACCACTTCTTCTGGCGCTGTAGCAATGGCCTCTTGTTCTGTTTCATTTTCAATGAAATCCGGTGGTAATCCAGATAACAAATCAGAATCCGGCTCGGTAACGGGCATTTCTGTTGTTTCAGCTGGAGGAGTCAACTGTACGTGACGGTCAATGATCCCATCCAACACCCCGGGGGCAACTTTTGAAATTAGAAGGATGAAAATTCCCGCAGCCACCAGCACCGCTCCAAGAACATGCGCTCTTTTCCACCGGTCTGCTAGTCGCCCTCCAACGGCATAACCTAGGGCAAGCGCCAACATCACAACTCCGATTTGACTGGTCCAGACATAAAAAGCGCCTCCAAAATAAGGTTGCAAATAGCGCGCCCCGGCAATTTCCAAAACCATTACGGCAAACCCTCCAAAGAAAACCAATGTTCCTAATGCGATCGTGCGACCTTTTGGCATTTCCTGATTTTCATTCATACTTCTGAAAATAATTTCGTTCTTCGTGTTCGGCCCCTGCCATTTAATTAACTCTGATGAGGCCTGCCTCCATTGGCCTTAAATCATACGTGTTATCGGCCTTTTTGCCAACGCCCAAGCTTTTCCCCGGCAAACCGATTTTTCACTTTGCCAAATGTTTGAGCCTGATCTCCTCCGCCAAGCTGCTCCCAGGTTTTTAGCTCTCCATCGGCATATTCAGATCTAAAGCTGGGCGTGCCATCCTCGTGCCAGCCCTGCCAAATACCTGCCCGTTCGTTAAATGAGTGAAATCCTTCGAGTTCGATTTTTCCGTTCGCATAGTAGTAATTCACTTTTCCGTGTTTATACCCTTGCGAAAAATCCGTTTCTTCAAGCAACTGCCCCTCCTCATTCCACCTCTCCAGTAATCCTTCGCGATGCCCGTTTACCAAGCGATATTTCAATCTTGGGATACCGTTTGGGTGCTTAAGTACCACCGTTCGGTTATTCATCACATCACGCTCGTGCTCTTTTCGCTTGAGCCGTTCCAGCCTTTGCAGCTCTTTACGTTTCCTTTCTTCCTGTTCTTTCTTCAGCCTTTCCCGAGCCTTCCGTTGTAAGCGCTCCAGTCGCAATTTTTCTCGGCGGGATTTTTCCCTGCGAATCTTTTCTTCCAGACTTCTTATTTCCTCTCTTTGGATTTCTTCGGTCTTTGCTCGCCACACATCGTACTCATCTGCAGAGATGCCTGCAGGCCAGAGAACTGTAACGGTGCTATCCCAAGTTGTCTCCTCTCCCCATTGCGGCAGGTGATCTGCTCTTACCATTTGAAGATCTGAATAGGAGACGCGCTCCGCCCATTGTCCAGGATCCATGCCGTATATTTTTTCCATCCACCTATACAATGCCCGCCTTTTTAAGCGCATCATTGCCGAATATTCAAAAAAGGCTTCGGTCGCAACCGTGAAGAACTCTACTTTATCTGTTGCTGCATATTCTCCCATTACCTCGCAACCAGTCTTGTCCTCCCAGGCCCGACAAATATCCTTATACTCTTTTTCCATGAAGGCCTCATACTCGCGCCGAACTGATCGCTTATCAAAATGTGGAACACTATCGGATTTCTTCTCCCGAAAATCCAAGACATGGGCAAACTCATGAAGAGTAATGTTCTGGTTATCATTCCCGTCTTCCATGCCGCGCCGAGTCCAATACCATCCTTGGCGAACTCTTCCTGTGCTAGGAGAAGCATCTCCGATAGCGTTACTGTCTTCGCCTCTTGCAGGCTTCAAATCTTCCGGGAAAAAAATAAATTTTTTGAAGCCCTTATAATCATCCTTACTTCTGCGTGCTATTAGCAAACAGGCTTCACAGGCAACACAGACCTTCTGCAGTTCTTTTTCGGAATCGTCGAGGTCCCGGTCCCAGTGGCTCCATTCCCATTGTACTTTGTTGATGAACCATGGAATGAGCGCCTCCACCGCCAGTGTAATATCCTCGGGAAGCCGGCGATAAAGAGCCACATTCTTTTCAAGAATGTCACGCCACCGCACCTTAAACCCGGGAGGTGTTGGTGCAAGATGTGAAGTGATTGCCACGCCTTACTCTCTTCATGACACAAGAGGCGCCTTTTTATAACAAGGTCAAAAGTGACCTAAAGGCCCATGATTTGATATCCGCAATCAACGTAGAGCACCTGGCCGGTGATTGCTGCAGCCCCATCGCTGGCAAGAAAGGTGCCTGTGGCCCCAAGCTCCTCAGGCAAAACATTTCGCTTTAAGGGGGCGTGCTCAGCATTGTGCTTCAGCATCTCAGTAAAGCCCGCAATACCCCGTGCAGCCAAAGTGTTCATTGGGCCGGCGCTAATGCAGTTTACTCGAATATTCTGTTCGCCAAGATCGCTCGCCAAATAGCGCGTGCTCGCCTCTAGTGATGCTTTGGCAACACCCATCACATTATAATGCTGAACGACTCGTTCGGCCCCCAGATAGCTCATTGCTATAATGCTGCCGCCCGCGGTCATTAATGGTGCTGCTGCACGGCTCAAGGCTACCAAAGAATATGCACTCACATCATGGGCCACGCGAAAAGCTTCACGTGTGGTTCCAACAAAAGACCCTTCCAGAGCTTCCTTTGGAGCAAATGCCACTGAGTGCAACATCAAGTCCAGCTTGCCTTCAAATTTATCTCCAGCCTCGTTGAACACTCGGTCAATGTGATCGTCTTGAGTTACGTCACATTCAGTTATTAGCGTATCCTCTCCGAACGTTTCGGCCAATTGACTGACGTTATCTTTCAGCCTCTCCCCCTGATAAGTGAAGGCCAGTTCTGCTCCTGCCTCTTTCCACGCTTGCGCAATTGCCCACGCAATGGAGCGCTTGTTGGCCACTCCAAAAACGATTCCTTTTTTGCCCGATAGTAATCCCATAACTCACGTCAGCGGTACTGAAAACCTGTCCATGGCGCAAGGATCAATTGCTCGGCCTTAATCCACATACTGGACGTATGCCCCCTGACTGGTATCTTTTCCCCATGAGAGGGCTCGCTTTATTCTTGTGGTGTTTTCTTCCTATGATCGGTGCTGCGGCTGATACTGCCACGCAAGCACGGATGGCAATGCTACGGGGGGCAGACTACATGCGTTCCATTTCGGCTGAAGGAGGATATCTCTGGAGATATTCACTCGATTTAAAAACTGTTGCCGGAGAGGTCCGTGCCAATCGCACCACCATCTGGATGCAGCCACCGGGAACTCCTTCTATGGGGATGGCGTTTCTGAAGGCTTATCAAAACACGGGGGAAGAAGCCCTCCTTGATCACGCCATGGCGGCCGGAGCTGCGCTTGCCGCTAGCCAGCTCGAAAGTGGGGGGTGGGATTACAGGTTCGATTTCTCCAATCCCAAAGCGTTCAAGAGTCGCAACGTTTCCACCTTTGATGATAATACGTCCCAAAGTGTTCTAAGCTTTTTGCTGGCTCTCGGAAAGCACTGCAAAGGCCGCTCTCCTCGCGAACGTTCTATACGCAATGCGCGTGATTATGGACTGAATAAACTCCTTGAGGCCCAATATCCCAATGGTGCTTGGCCACAGCGATACGATGGCGTTCCTAAAACCATCCAAGACTACCCTATCCTAAGGGCGCGCTATCCTGAGATCTGGTCGCGTACGTACCCCAAGGAAAAATACATGAACCACTATACCTTCAACGACAACTCCCATCGGGATTGCGTGCTTCTTGCCTTGGAAGCGCACCGGGTAACAACGGAAAAGAAGTTCTTGGAGGCCGCCCTACGGGGTGGCGACTTCATTTTGCTGGCTCAAATGCCCGCTCCGCAACCCGCTTGGGCCCAGCAGTACAACGCATGCATGGAGCCGGCTTGGGCTCGAAGGTTTGAGCCTCCTTCGATTACCGGAGGCGAAAGCGTAGGGGCCTGCAGAACCTTAATCGATCTATACCTTGCTACTGGAAAAGAAAAATACCTGAAGGCCGCTGCCCCTGCAGTGCAATGGTTTCAAAAGAACTCCATAGGTAGAAACCAATGGGCGCGGTTCTACGAATTGAAAACTAACCGACCCCTTTATTTTACAAAGAGTTATGTATTAACTTACGAGGACGACGACTTGCCTACACATTACAGCTTCCAGAGTTCATATGGAGTTTTAGAGATGATCCGTTACTACGAAAAGGTGAAGAATAATGGCCGAAAGACTTTTCTTGCTGATCAACAACCTCGCGACTTGTCTGCCAAAGAACGTGCCCGCCGTGCGAAAAGTCTCGAAAAACATGTTCGTTCAATCGTTTCTGCACAAGACAAACTCGGACGCTGGGTCACATCAGAACCTCTAGAAACTCGAGGAATGAAATTTGATAAACGTATTGAGACGCGCATATTCATATCCAACCTTGACGCATTGTCCAAATATTTGAACCTCCTGAAATAGCTTTCATTTCAAATTGGCCTGAACAACGTGGGAATCGGGCTTGACGCAATTTGTATGAGTACCAGAATCCCACCCCCTCTAAAAAGCGCAACCGATTGAAAGAATGAGTTTAACCGATTCAGTTAATGAAGCATTAAAAAGCGTACCCTATCCCGGGTTCTCACGAGATATCGTATCGTTCGGCCTAGTAAAAGGGGTGTCGGTTGCGAACGGTTCGGCGGGCATTGATCTTGAGCTAACTTCACACAATCCAAAGGTCGCCTCAGAGCTGAAGCAAGCGTGTGAAGCTGCCGCCAAAACTGTCGAAGGTATCGAGCGCGCAATGGTACAAGTAAAAATGCCTCCACCGGGACAAAGCCCCGGCGGGGGGGGGCCAAATCAAGTGAAGGGCCTTTCCAAAATTGTTGCTGTTGCCTCGGGCAAAGGGGGCGTAGGAAAAAGTACTTGTTCAGTTAATCTTGCCTGTTCTTTGGCCCAGAGTGGATTAGCGGTCGGCTTGATGGACTGTGATATTTATGGACCCAGCGTACCTCTAATGATGGGTGTGGATGACAAACCTGAGGTTTCTCCTGAGCAAAAGATGGTTCCTTTATCCAGTCACGGAGTAAAACTAATTAGCATGGGCTTTCTAATGCCCGGCGATGAACCCGTCATTTGGCGAGGGCCGATGATTATGAGAACAATCCAGCAGTTTGTCTTAGATGTGGATTGGGGAGAGCTGGACATATTATTGGTCGATCTGCCCCCAGGCACTGGCGACGCGCAGCTTTCGCTTTGCCAGACTGTTCCTATGGATGGAGGGGTCGTAGTGACCACCCCCCAAGAGGCGTCCCTAGGAGTTGTGCGTAAAGGCATTGGCATGTTCAAAAAAGTGAATGTGCCCATTTTGGGGATTGTGGAAAACATGAGTTATTTCACTGCCCCGAATGGTGACCGCGTAGAAATTTTCGGTCATGGAGGCGGTGAGAAGGAGGCGCAGAACCAGGGAACCCGCTTTCTCGGAGAAGTTCCTATTTTCACCGAAATTAGAGAAGGTGGCGACAGCGGGGTACCAATCGTGGTTTCCGCTCCGGATAGTGAGCCAGCCCAAGCTTTTTCAAAGGTTGCCTCTACCCTTCGGGCTTTGTTGAATTAAGATCTATTGATACCCTCCACCACTGGTTTGCGTAAGTTTTAGTTCGTAAATTGTCGTCTTTTATCTGCTCTTCCCTTTTATTGGGTTGTTTTAACCGAAAAATTAATGTAGGGAAACGGACTAACATTAATCACGGTTATGCCAAAAACAGGTCCAGCCAACAACCTACTGCAAAATTCTTCGCTCTATCGAGAGTTTCTAGCGGAGCGTGAGGAAATTATGCGGCATAAATGGCTGGAGTCTGAGAAGGCTGGCATTGATATTGGCTTTGAGGAGGCCCTAACCAATTGGATGGTCAACCATCGTGCTGAATGGCGCAAGCGGCGACAGGCAGAACGAGCGGCTACCTAAACAAAACCAGCTCTAAAAACGCCCTTTAAAGCGGTCCTGTGAGTCCGCCAAGGACGCTGAATGATAAAGAGACTATTATTTCCGCGAAAGATTTGTGCTCAGGCACAGTTTCGCGGCTTTTTTTATGCCTGAAGAGCGTACAGCATTCGAAGCTGCAGCACTCGGTCGCGCTTGGCGCCGGGTGGCGCATGAAATTTTCGAATCCACCGTTGAGGGTAAGGCTCTGATGCTTGTGGGCATCCAGCGTGGCGGCGTTCAGTTAGCGCGCCTCATGGGAGACTCCCTTGCATCCCTTTATGGGCATGAAGTGATGGTCGGTTCAGTGGAGCCAGGCCTGCACCGTGATGATCTTTCTCAGCGCGGGATGAGCGAGCTACGCGCTACCGAGCTTCCAGCAGACCTCTCTGATCAAGTGGTCGTCCTCGTCGATGACGTACTCTGCTCCGGGAGAACTGTCCGCGCTGCAATGGATGCGTTGCTCGAATTTGGCAGACCATACTGCATCCGCCTGGCAGTGCTCATCGATCGAGGGCATCGAGAGCTGCCTATCAGACCTGATTTTGTTGGAAAAAATTTGCCCTCCAAGCTGGAAGAATGCGTGGAGGTGCGATGCGATGATGCGGGCTCTCTTCACGCCGTTATCCTCCCTCCCTCATGAGCTGGAACCAGAAACATCTTCTTGATATCGAAAGCTTAAGCGCAGATGAGCTCACTGCTATGCTTGACACCGCCCGGGAATTCAAGGCCGTGGGCGAGCGTGACATAAAGAAAACCCCGGCGCTACAAGGTAAAACCGTGGTGAATTTCTTTGTTGAGCCCTCCACTCGAACCCGCGTGAGCTTTGAGCTTTCAGCCAAGAGGCTCAGTGCTGACATCATTAATTTTTCTGCTGACGCATCGTCCTTTCAAAAAGGCGAAAGCCTTAAGGATACCGCACGGAACCTTGAGGCACTTAATGCAGATATTATCATTATCAGGCACAAGGCTCCTGGAGCTCCACATTTTCTGTCACGCTTTCTAGATTCACATGTAATCAATGCGGGAGATGGGGCTCATGAACATCCTACGCAGGCCTTGCTGGATGTTTTTACTATTCGTGAAAAGAAAGGCGCCATTGATAATCTTAACGTTACTATTCTCGGAGATATTCTTTATAGCCGCGTAGCTAGGTCTAATATTTGGGCCCTTCGCAAGCTTGGAGCCAATGTTACTCTATGTGGTCCCAGCACCTTGGTCCCCCGCATTTTCGAAGAAACCGGGTGTAGGGTAACTTACGACATCGAAGAAGCTTTAGACGGAGCCGATGTCATCAACTTGTTGCGAATTCAGCATGAACGACAGCGCAAAACCATGTTTCCAAGTATCGGAGAGTATTCACGCCTGTTTGGATTAAATCGTTCACGTCTCGCTTTGACCAAGCCTGATGCAATAATTATGCATCCGGGGCCCATAAACCGCGGTGTAGAAATTGAAAGCGAACTCGCCGACGGCGATCGGGCTGTCATTCTAGAACAGGTTACCAATGGTATTGCCGTTCGAATGGCCGCTCTCTATTTGGTTAGCGGTGGCAAGAATGGCGAACTCTAAAGGTTTTCCTCTAATGCGCTCCGGCTCGCTTCTGCAACCTCTTCATGTAGGGATTTGCCGTGGCTGTCCATCGTAACGACTGCTGGAAACTTATCTACTTCCAGTTCCCAAATTGCCTCAGGACTTCCAAACTCCTCCAAAAAATAAACGTTTCGCACCTCGGTGATGTGCTCGGCCAGCACCTGTGCAGCTCCACCAATACCGTGCAGGTACACACAGCCGTTTTCCTGACAGCCAGCCAGCGTCTTCGGCCCCATACCACCTTTGCCGATGACTCCTCGCACTCCAAATTTTTTCATTATTTGCGCCTGATAGGGCTCCTCACGAATCGAAGTGGTAGGCCCAGCTGCTGTCACCTGCCAGTCTCCATTATCATCTTTCATTACCACCGGGCCACAGTGGTATATGATGCCTCCTTCAAGGCTCACCCCCTTGGGCATGGTCCCTCCCTCATTAAGGTATTTGTGCACTGCGTCGCGTCCGGTAAAAACGACTCCAGAAATGGAAACTTGGTCTCCAACCTTGAGTCCGCGAACTTGTTCTTCGGTAACAGGGGTGGTTAGC
>CAJWKQ010000111.1 GCA_913041895.1 uncultured Verrucomicrobiales bacterium | reverse complement strand
ACACCGATCCTGCCGAGCTCAAGAATCCGCCCAAGCCGACCACCAAGGAAAAGGTGTGGATTGAGGATGGTTTCCCCGCCAAGGCCACTCGGCAAGGCAACAAGGAATGGAAAACCGTGAGCAAGCCCGAACCGGTGTTAAGCGGCTCTAAAGCATTCGTGCTGGAGGCAAACGGTTTAGAGCAACTGGTCATCGGTGGCGCGAATCCACCGTTGGTTGTTAAGAAAGGCATGAAACTATTCGCACACGTGTACCTCGACACGCTCAATCCGCCCAAGCAGATCATGCTACAGTTCCACTCCGGCAATTGGGAACAACGTGCTTACTGGGGAGAAAACAAAATCACATGGGGCAAGGAGGGCACTGCAAGCCGACGCCGCATTGGCGAGCTACCTGAAACCGGCAAGTGGGTGCGGCTGGAGGTGGACATCGCGCAAGTTGGATTTAAGCCGGGCGCGAATATCAACGGCTGGGCCTACACCCACTTTGACGGCAAGGCATACTGGGATAAATCGGGGGCTGAGGTCACAACTGATCCAGCCAAAGATCCCACACTATCTTGGAAAAGCTGGAAGGCTCAAAAGGAAACCGATCGTAACAAGGATCTTACCGATGCCCTGCGCAAGCGATTCAAAAGCAAGGATCCAGTGAAATGGTCTGAAACTGAGGAAGAGGAATTGCGGCAACATTGGCTGTCAAACACATATGCTGGAGCAAAAGAAGCACTCGGACTCATCAAAGCTGAAAAAAACAAACTAGTAGCTGAACAGGAAAATATCCGCAAGAACACAGCCGTTACTTTTATCATGGCTGATCTACCCAAACCGCGTCAAAGCCACGTAATGATCCGCGGTCAATATAATCTACCGGGCGAAAAGGTTAACCGCAATGTTCCCGCGTTTTTACCCCCCTTACCAACCAAGCCAAAGAATCGTGATTATAATCGGCTTGATTTTGCCAATTGGCTGGTTGATGGCCAACACCCCCTAACTGCACGTGTTGCAGTTAATCGCATTTGGCAGCAATTCTTTGGTGTTGGCCTAGTTAAAACCAGCGCGGACTTCGGCACACAAGGCGAACTACCCAGCCATCCTGAGTTACTGGATTGGTTGGCCTTACAATTTGCCGAGGATGGATGGGATGTACAGCAATTGGTGACTCGCATCATGACCAGCCACGCCTACCAACAAAGCTCAATGGTAAATCGCTCGCTTTTGGAGAAGGATCCGGAAAACCGTCTCCTTGCTCGTGGCCCACGCCACCGTTTGGATGCGGAAATGTTAAGGGATCAAGCGCTATATCTGAGTGGGCTCATGGTCAATAAAGTTGGTGGTCGAGGGGTGATGCCTTATCAACCACCCAACATATGGGAACCAGTCGGGTTTGCCTCCAGTAATACCCGCAACTACAAACAAGGCAAGGGTGAGGATCTTTATCGGCGCAGTATCTACACTTTTCTCAAACGCACTGCCCCCGCTCCCTTCATGGCCAGCTTTGATGCCCCCAACCGTGAGCAAAGTTGTGCAGTGCGTGGCCGCACCAACACCCCTATGCAGGCTCTACAGTTAATGAACGACATTCAGCACGTGGAAGCAGCCCGAAACCTTGCTCAACGCATACTTAAGGAGGGGGGCAAGAAGGACGATGCCCGGATTCGCTGGGCATGGCGTGTAGCAACTTCGCGCTGGTTGACAAAAGAAGAGGCTAAAATTCTTCAGTCGACATTAAACGAATATCGCGCACGTTTCAAAAAAGATAAGGAATCAGCCAAGAAGCTTATCGATTTTGGCGAGAGTAAATCAGACCCCAACTTGAAGACTGAAGAACTCGCAGCGTGGACTTTAATGGCCAATCTTCTCCTGAACCTCGACGAAGTGGTAAACAAAAACTGACCTATATGAACCCAGCACTCGAATATCACCAACTGCAAAATCGCCGCCAGTTTTTTCGAGGGGCCGGCCTCAAAGTGGGCGGTATTGCCCTCGCACAACTCTTAGGTCAACGTGCCATAGCCGCTAAGCCTGCAGGCACTGGCGATATACATCCTGCTTTACCAGACCTCCCTCACTTTGCACCCAAGGCAAAGAATCTAATTTATCTGCACATGAATGGAGCACCGGCTCAACTGGACCTTTTTGACTACAAGCCAAGGCTCACAAAATACTTTGACCAGGAATTACCCGATTCCATCCGGAACGGCCAGCGCATCACCACCATGACCAGCGGCCAAAAGCGCTTTCCAGTGGCACCCAGCAAATTTGCTTTTGAACGATGCGGCGCATCCGGCATCGAGATGAGCGAACTGGTTCCACACATGAAGGGAATTGCCGATGACATTACTATGATTCGCTCAGTGTTTACTGAAGCCATTAATCATGATCCAGCTTGCACTTTTGCAATGACCGGCAGTGAAGTGCCAGGCAAACCCAGCCTAGGCTCCTGGCTAAGCTATGGTTTGGGCAGTGAGAGTCAGAATCTTCCAGCATTTGTTGTTTTCACCCCAACAGTTAAGAATCCTAGTCAGGCACTTTTCACCCGCATGTGGACCAGCGGCTTTTTGCCTTCAAAATATGATGGAGTGAAACTGCGCAGCGCGGGAGATCCAGTTTTGTATGTAAAAAACCCACCGGGCGTAAAATCCACTGATCGGCGCAACATGCTCGATGCTCTGGGCAAACTTAACCAAAAAACCTTTGAGCGTTTTGGAGACCCGGAAACCCAAACCAGAATTGCCCAGTATGAAATGGCCTTTCGCATGCAGACCAGTGTTCCGGAGCTAACCGACCTTGGAAAAGAAACCAAGGCGACACTGGAAATGTATGGACCAAATGCTCAAAAACCGGGCACATATGCTAATTCAGCTTTGCTGGCCCGCCGCCTTGTGGAAAGAGGCGTACGAACCGTTCAGATTCTGCACCGTGGTTGGGACCAGCACAGTTCATTGCCCAAACAAATTAAAGAACAATGCACGGATGTAGACCAGCCGACGGCCGCACTTATCAAGGATCTTAAACAACGCGGCATGCTTGATGACACACTGGTTGTCTTTGGAGGCGAATTTGGCCGCACCGCCTATTGCCAAGGAAAGTTAACACGAGAGAATTACGGACGCGACCATCACCCAAGAAACTTTTGCATGTGGCTAGCCGGCGGCGGCATCAAAACCGGCATGACCTACGGTCAAACCGATGATTTTAGTTATAACATCACACGTGATCCGGTTCATTTAAACGAACTCAACGCCACGATCCTGCATTGCATGGGAATTGATAACCACCAGTTCACCTTTCCTTTCCAAGGGCTGGACCAAAGGCTCACAGGAGTGGAGGAAGCCCATCCTATAAAGGCAATACTAGCCTAACTTTATAGGACCAATTTAAACATATACTCCGGTTAAGAACCACAACCCCCTCTAATACTCCCCTTTCCCCGGCAGCAAGTGCCTAACGCCACCACGAGGATTCTCTACGTCACCTTTACGCCTCGGAATGAGATGTGCGTGTGCGTGGAACACTGTCTGGCCAGCAACCTCACCACAATTCCATCCGAGGTTGAAACCCTGCACTGACTTGTCACGCTTCTGTATATCGGCCTTTATTTCTTCCAGCAATAAACGGCAGGCATTCTCCTCCGGTCGTCCTAGATCGAAATAGTCCGCTACGTGTCGTCTCGGAATGACTAACGTATGCAACTCATTCACCGGATACCCGTCACGCACTGCATACGCCAAAGGTTGTTCTGCCACTACTCGCTTCTTAGGCATTTTACAGAACGGACAACCTTCCGCCCGCACACTATATGATTCGCGCACCCCTCGAAAATTAGTGTCATCCCTGTCCCGCTTCATTGAGTTGCAACTGTAGCAGAGAGCTTGCAGGTTGCTGATGTCATCCTCACCGCCTTTGTTGCGTGGCAAAATATGATCTACCTCCAATGCTTTTTCCTTTGCTGAGATACCACACAGCTCGCAGTGGAACTTTGCCTTTTTAAGCACCTCATAACGTAGCGTGCCACTGATGTAGCCTGCTGACTTCTTACGATGCTCAAAGATACGATCACCCCACTTCCTCATGTAAGTGTCCAATTTATCGCGGCATAACTGTATCAACTCAGTCACTTCCGCCCTTGTGAGCTTTTCAAACCCCTTTAGTTGATAGGTATGTCCGTCGCGATTGGTAATACCTCGACGCTTCGTCAACACGTCTCCCACCATTGTCTGCACCACCTGTTCGTAGTAATCCAGCTGGCTCTCATCACGTACCAGTATCTCTTTGGCTATTTGTCTTCGTGTTGCCTTCCCTTTACGCCTCAGCAACGTCATCAGCATCACAGGCTGGTAAATATGCTGCATCCGCATCTTCTTACCGATGTAGTCCTTTAGCTGACGAAAAGTCATAATTCAGTAAATTTCGTTAAGTTATTCTATTCAAAATCCCTCTCAAATCTCGTCCTCGCTATCTCCGAAAAATAGCTCGTAAGCCCGATCGTAGTCCGATTCAGGCACAAACACTTTCACTGGCCGACTAAATTCATCCTCGCCTTCAGGGATAGGCTCAATCATTTCCTCTTTCGCTTCAATTTCATGCTTTTCCAGCATCACCACCAATAGCTCCGCATCATTAACCGGACACGTGTGAAATAACTTCATCCCTTCCATAACAAAATGACTCGACAAACTTTGTCTTAAACGGCGGGATGTGCCAGATGAAATTTGGTATCTGCAACGAAATTTTTGAAGGATGGTCTATGGAGGACACCATGGAATACGTCGCCAAGACCGGTTATGACTGCCTGGAGATTGCCCCTTTCACAATATCCAACTATGTAACTGATATCACTGCCGCCCAAAGGCAGAACGTCAAGGATCTCGCTGCAAAGCATAATATCGAGATTTCCGGCATCCACTGGGTGCTGGTGAAAGCTGAAGGCATGCACATGACCCATACCGATGCCTCCATTCGGGAAAAAACCGCCAAATACTTCGTAGACTTGGTCGATTGCTGCGCAGACTTCGGCGGCGCTTCCATCATCGTCGGCTCGCCCTATCAGCGCAACCTGATGGATGGTGTAAGCTATGAACAAGCTTGGGAATGGGCCACGGAAGTCTTTAGACCCGGTGTGGAACATGCCAGCGAACGAGATGTGGTGATTAATTTTGAGCCACTAGCCCCTAGTGAAACCAATTTCGTTAACACCCACACTGAAGCTATCAAGTTTACAAAACAGTTCGATAGCCCGAATTTCAAGATCATTCTCGATACCAAAGCCATGTGTTCCATGGGCAAGCCCATCCCGGACATCATACGTGAGAGCGCCGGAGAATTTGCCTATTACCACGCGAACGACGAAAACCTCAAGGGCCCCGGATTTGGCGACGTGGACTTTAAGCCCATCGGGGCAGCACTCAAGGAAGTAGGCTACGACGGCGTCGTGTCCGTGGAGGTGTTCAAGTTTGACGAAGGTCCGGAGGTGATTGCTACTGAGAGCTTGCGTTGTCTTCGGGAGTCGTTTGCTCTTTCGGCGTAGGCTCAGCCGGTGTGGAGGGCTTTTCTTTATCAAAAATACCCAGAGTATTCAGCAACACCAAGCTGATGACGATGGGGCAGACGTACTTGATGAAAAATGCCCAAACGCCCGACGGGGAAATGCCCCCGATTAGTGGCTTGGTAAACCACGGGCAACCCTGCTCGATTTCCGCGATAACGTTCTTGGGTTTCCAAACCCAGCCGGCGTAGATGCTGAGCATCAGTGAAATAATGATCAACGCCAGCGTTCCGAATACTTGATCCAAGATTGAAAAGAATCCTGTTTGCCCGAACAATTCGATATTCGTTAGCCATTCGTTGCCTCCATTGGAAAGTGCGGACGGAATACCGACCACGAAGGCCACCAAACCCACCGTGACCGCACAAGTGGGGCGCAAAAATTTCTTTTCATCTACAAAGTACGAAACAGGCACCTCCAGCATGGAGATAGACGAGGTAACTGCCGCCACTGACAGCAACAAAAAGAAGACCGTGCCAATTACCCAACCTGCTGGCATTTCCGCAAACACAGCGGGCAATGTGGTAAAAGCCAATCCTGTTCCATCATCTGGACTCATGCCCATGGCGAACACGGCCGGGAAAATCATCAGGCCAGCCAAGAGGGCCACCGAGGTGTCAGCCAACCCCACCCAAAATCCATTGGACACGATATTTTGTTTTTTGGACATGTAAGAGCCATACGTGATCATCAAACCCCAGCCCACACTGAGCGAAAAGAATGCCTGACCCAGTGCCTTCAGAACCACAGTGCCATCAATCTTGCTGAAGTCCGGCTTGAGATACCACTCGAGACCCGCACCAGCACCCGGCAGAGTGATGCCCCGAATAATCACCGCCAACATCAGCACAAACAACAACGGCATGAGAATCTTGGACCATTTCTCGATACCTTTCTCCACTCCGGCGCGGACAATGACAATGGTGAGCACAATAAACAAAGCAAACACCGGTAGTACATAAACCGGGTCAGCTGTGTATTCCTTGAAAACCAGATTTGTTTGTGAAACTTGGCTAAGAGCATAGCTAATCGTCCATCCGGCGATCACGCCGTAGTACGTAAGCACAAAAAAACAAGCTGCCAAACACAGCACGCCCGTGAACACAAAAGGCAAGCCACCGCCCGTTTCACGAAAGGCACCCACGGGATTTCGCCCACTGGCTCGGCCCAAGGCCAACTCGCACCACATCAACGGCAAGCCGATGAACAGCACACACGCCAGATACACCACCACGAATGCCGCCCCGCCGTTTTCACCCGTTACATATGGAAAACGCCAAATATTACCCAAACCAACCGCCGAGCCGGCTGCAGCCATAATAAAACCGAGCTTGGAACCCCATTGTCCGCGGTCTTCTGAAGAAGCTGAAATGCTCATAATTAACGATCGCCCTCTGATGAAAGTGACATCTTTATCCGTATTGTGAAGATCAAGTTATTCGAAAGTCACTTCACTTTCACCCATTTACGCTTTTGCGCCGACTTCTCAACTGCTTCTAATACCGCTTGATTCTTTAATCCGTCCTCAAAGGTAGGCTGTACAGATCTACCCATGGCTACTGCATTAATAAAATCAGCAATGGTATGCACAAAAGTGTGTTCATAACCAATAATATGGCCGGGCGGCCACCATTGACCCACATAAGGATGAACCCCATCCTTTTGAGTCACAATAATATCGGCAAATCCCTGCCGATCATTAGCAACCGTATTGTCAAAAAACTTCAGGCGATTCATATCCTCAAAGTCAAATTCAATTGACCCTTTGGATCCGTTGATTTCCATGTGAATGTGATTTCTACGCCCCGTTGCAAAACGAGTAGCTTCCAAGTTGGCCATCGCTCCATTTTTGAAACGGCCAATGCACTGAGTTGCATCATCCACAGTCACCTGCCCAATCTTTTTCGGATTTTCCGGCAAGGGCCGTTTTTTAATGAAGGTCTGCATCTGCCCACAGACCTCATCAAATTCACCCACCAGATAACGGGCCAGATCAATGATATGGGCATTAATATCGCCATGAGCACCACTACCCGCATGCTGCTTCTGTAAGCGCCACAGGCGCGGCGTCTTGGGATCCACAAGCCAACCCTGAGCATATCGGGAATAATAGTGCCGGATTTCACCAAGCGCCCCCTCCCCAATCATTTTCTTTGCCTGTGCAACTGCTGGAATGCGCCGATAATTATGGCAAACCATGTGCACCACTTTGGCCTTCCTAACCGCCTGCAACATCTTCTGGCATTCCTTTACATCGAGCGCCAAGGGCTTTTCACAAAGCACATGTTTGCCAGCCTTGGCTGCAGCAACGGCAATCTGGGCGTGGGTATCATTGGGCGTATTAATATCAATAATATCAATCTCAGGATCGGCCACCACCTTGTGCCAATGAGTTTGAGCGTGAGCCCAACCAAACTGCACACGCGCTTTCTCTAGTTCGCTGGAATTACGGCCGCAAATAGTATGCAGGCAGACCTCTCGCTTTAGATCAAAAAACCGTGGTGCCTGACGCCAGGCGTTACTGTGGGCCTTGCCCATAAACCGGTAGCCGATAAGGCCAATATTTAATATCTTTTTTGGCATGATAAAAAAACGCGACCTGTTAGGGTCGCGCTGTAATCTTAAATTTTTCAGCGAACCCTACTTGGCCAGCTTGGTCCAACGAGCATTATTCTTGGATGACTTCACCACCGCTTCAATGAAAGCCATACCGCGAACAGCATCCTTGATCTTCGGATAGTCCAGCGCAGGATCGCTCTTGGCCAGTTTGCGCCGCTCAAGTTTGGCACGGATATGATTGGCAAAGTTCACGTAAATATTCGCAAAAGCTTCCAGATAGCCTTCAGGGTGTGCGGGAGGTGTACGGGTGGCCGCAGCGGCGTTGGACCCCAGATAACCATTTGCCGTACGATAAACCTGCATGGGCTCCTCAAGCCACTTGACTAGCATGGTGTTTGGTTCGTTTTGATGCCACTCAATCCCGCCCAATTCTCCGTAAACCCGGATGTTAATATTGTTCTCTTCCCCAACACTGATCTGTGAACAGTGCAACAAACCCTTAGCCCCACCCTTGAATCGTAACAATACATTGCCATCATCATCAAGCTTACGGCCCTTAACAAAAGTAGTAATGTCAGCTGCCAATTCCTTGATCTCTAATCCAGAGATATATTCTGCAAGGTTTTCGGCATGGGTGCCAATATCACCAATGGAACCAGCCGCACCACTGCGCTTGGGATCGGTCCGCCAGTCAGCCTGTTTCTGGCCGGAAGCCTCCAGATGTGTGGCGAGCCAACCTTGAGGATACTCCACAACTACCTTACGAATCTTACCGAGCTTACCCCCAGCGACCATATCACGCGCCTGCTTCACCAGAGGATAACCGGTATAGTTGTGCGTTAGACCATACAAGAGACGTGTTTTCTTAACCAACTTCTCAAGGGCCTTGGCTTCCTTTAGATCAAAGGTCGCGGGCTTGTCACTTAGGACATGAAAACCATTTTCCAGTGCCATTTTTGCGGGTGGAAAGTGCATGTGGTTGGGCGTAACGATGGCAACAAAATCCATCCGTTCGCCCAAGGGCAATTTGGCCTCCTTCTCTATCATTTCCTGATAAGTCATTCCATTCAATATTGCCTTTCCAATGATAACCGTCAAGTGCCATTGGAATACTAACTATCTCAGCTGGATCGAAAGAATAGTACCAATGTAAATAAACACTATCTACACCAATATTATCAGATGCTAAAACTGAAACGGAAGCAATACCTGAACGATCAATAATACTTGGCAAACTGACCAGCTCTGATAATTCTGGTGGTATAAGGTCCCTACCAATACTAAAAATGAATGTATCATCCGTATTGATTGGATTTGTCCAGTTATAATAATTGTTATACACTAAAAAATAATATTCAACGATAACTGACTGATTTGGGGGATCCAAAGTATAGTAAAAACCATCAGTTGTGTCGTTCATTTCGACGGTGTTGAGCTGTCCACTGTTCAACCTATAATGTAAATATGGTCCATTAAAATCTGTACCGCCATTGAAAATGCTGACGAAAAAATAAATACTAGCAGTTGAATCCTCACTATCGGTTAAAGGTGTATGGTTAATGAAATTCAAATAATTTTGGATAATTGGAAAAAAGCTTCAAAGAGTTTAGCGGCAGTTGGATTCATCAACTATAATTTTAAAAATATTCTATTTCCACATTTAAAATTCAAAAATTATGATAAAAAATTCCCATATTTATTTTTTGGAAAACCAAAATTAATTAAAGAATATAAAATAGGAGCTGAAAATTTTGAAAAAATAATAGAATTAAATTTGATATCAGATATACTTAGTATTAATGATTATAGTTCTAAAATAAAAAAAATTAAAAAAGAACTGAAAAATGGAAATGCCTATCAAATTAATTATACTATGCCAAAAAAATATAGCTTAGTAAATACTCCAATAAATATATATTTAGAATGTAGAAAAATAATAAAACCAAAATTTGGATATTATTTTAAAATAGATA
>CAJWKQ010000110.1 GCA_913041895.1 uncultured Verrucomicrobiales bacterium | reverse complement strand
AGGTAATTAACTGCCTTAAAAAGAGCCCTTTCGCAGAGAGAATTCCAAGTATTTTGTCCGAAGCTCATGCCTTGATGTATGATAAAGAAAAGAAAAGGCTCAGCGAATCAGATTGATAATACAGAACTACTTCTTATCCCCCCCGCTACCCTTCTTAGGATCGCTCAGGTTTAATTGCTTTAGAACCTCTGTGGTTAAATCATTATCTTCAGCACTGAAAACCACAATCGGAGCTATAGCTGCAGACTTACCAGCCTTATCGATCACGAGATCATACCCCTTTTCCTTGGCCTTAACGGCAACTACGCTTTGTATCTCACCCATTATTTCTTCGCTTGCTTTGCGCATTTCCAGTTCCAACTCCTTACGGCTCGCATTTTCATAAGCTTTGATTGCCTCAGCCAGCTGGCTGTATTCCCTCTGTTTTAACTGAACTTGACCTTGCCTTTTAGCTCTTTCAGTTGCAGATAAATTTGGATCATTTAAGGCTTTTATCATTCTCTGAAGTGCTTCGCCTAATTTACGTAAATCATCTCTCCTGTCTTTAATTTTATCCAGAGCTTCATCTTTCTTTTTCTTAAAAATTTCATTCTCCTGACCAGTTTTCCAGTACTCATTGTAGACTTTTTCTAGATTAATCGTAGCAATTGAACTTGCTGCCTTACCTGTTCCCAAAAAAGCGAACAAACCGAATAAAATTAAACATAATCTCATAATAACTTTTTATTAAAATGTTGTTGTATAACCCATATTTACACTGAATCTGCCGGCACCGCCATTATAACCATCATCGGTAAGGGGTATCGCATAATCCAACCTAATGGGCCCAAGAAATGGGATATCCAAACGAAACCCAAGCCCATAATCGTCATTATAGCCATTAACACTAAAATCATATGAATCAGAATTGAGTGCTCCCACATCATAAAAAGTGGCCAGCCGGACGATTTTAAAAGGAGTAGGAATACTATACTCCAGAGTCGCGTGCATCATTGTATTTCCGCCAATATAGTCCCCCGCACTCCCACGCGGCCCCACCTCCCTATAGGGGTAAGCACGAAGAGTTCTTGAACCGCCCAAATATGGCCTGTAGAGATAAGGAACAGAACCTCCTCCTTCCAAACTCTCGTATGATTTGGCTTGAGTAAGAAACTCGAGCACATGGCCTTCTCCGAACCCCTTAAAATACCAAGCGCTCTTCAGTTGAATGCCGTAGAATTCCTTATCGCTACCCAATTCACTGCCAGAATACTCCAAATCTACAGAAGATCGCTGGCCTTTATTTGGCAGATATCCGTCGCCTCGTGTATCATAAACAAGCCCAGGGCTTATCACAGAATACAAACTTGTCCCTCGTTCTTCCAAAAACTCGGCTGACGCCGTATTTTTCATATTTGTTAAGCCAGCATCTTCAATTGTGTATCTTAACTTACCGCGGAAACTTTCATCATTAAAGACGGCTCTTTCCAATCCTAGCTGAATACCAGTTTCCTCCGCATCAAATTTTTCGTGGAAATACTGCATTTCGCGGGCATATGCCCTTGTCTTAAATTTCAGTTTACGACCTAAAAACCATGGCTCCTCAAAATCCAGCTCATAATTATTAAAGCGACCACCAGCGACCGTCCTTAACCTTACCTTTTGCCCCGCCCCTTGCATAAAATGAGGCCTCCTCCACCTCATTATATCAAAATTTTCTTGTGATAGAATTACATGCGCAAAAGGCCCACTATCAGTACTGAAGCCACCTCCTATATTGAAGCGACCCGTATTCGTCTCCTTAACCCCTATTATCAAATTTTCAATCGTGGACCCCCTTTCTCGATCACTGTACTCCGGCCTGGCAGAAACACCGCTAAAAAGCCGCAAGCCTTCGATACGCCTGCGGCTGTTCTCCATTTTTCCCAAATCAAAGGGCTCGCCTGGGGAGATCGATAGCTCTCGACGGATCACAAAATCTTTTGTTTTTGCATTGCCTTCAATCTTCACTAGGCCAACTTTAATCGGCCGCCGTTCCCATCCAAGCTCTCCATTATCTTCAAAAAAATGACTTCCCTCTTCAATCTGAAGGACAATATCGATAGTGTTATCGTCCAGATTAGGCACCTGCACTGCAATTACCCTCGAATCAATATACGCACGCCGGCCATATGCATCGTCTATAATTTCTTGGTCCGAATCTTCCGGCCCTTCATTTCTCAAATAACTTGGGTGAAAAACCTCTCCTTCTGCTGATGAGATCATACGCTTTAAGACCTCGGGAATAATAACCGGCTTAAATTCTGGAACCTGCTCAGAAGTGATCTCTTGAAACTTGCCTTTAACAAATCGTCCGTATTCTATCTTTATCCTGCCCACCTTGTATTGCGGCCCTTCTAGGATAGTAAAAACAAAGGGCACGCGACTATTTTCATCCATGTATTCCTCGAACTCATCCTCCAATTCTTCAAGAATGTCTTCAGACTCTTCAGCCCTCGATTCTGCAATCTCAACCAACCGTTCAAGCTCGTCAGTGTTTACCTCATCTACTGAATTGGCCAATCTACGCTCGGCATTATCCAAATCTTCTTCAGATCTAGCATGCAACATACGAGTCTTGAATAGTTTTTCTCGTAATTCAGAGTACTCAGGTGAAAGCAATACTTTATCTGCTCCATGACTTACACTAACTTTCACATCCAAATAACCCTCATCTCGATAAAATTGCTCCAAACTTTCTTTATCATCCCTGTATACTTGAGGCTTCAATTTACCGTCATCTACGAACCATGAGACAGGGTTATACCAAACCCTACGTTGCCTTGTTTTCACCTCCTTCATTAATTGCTTATGCCCGAAACTTAAGGAATTTGAAACTGCCGATTGAAAGACCATCCCCCCACGTTCAATCTTAAATTTCTCACCCTCACTAATGATGTACCTAATAGACCCACCCACACGTTGACCTTTTACGATTACCGGATAATAGCCTTCCTTCAAATAAGCCTCCTCCAAAGCTTTTTGATCAGCATGCATCCGGGCCATATTGAACTGCTGCCCTTTTACCATCTTAACGCTCTTCAACAGCTTTGACTCTTTTATCCGGAGATATTTCGCATCTACAAAGTCTGAAAGGGCCGGCATGCTGATTTCATTCTCATCAGGGTTAAGCAATCGTCGATACAGCAATAACTCCACCTCAGTAACTAGTGGAAACGTTTTTACTTTAAGGTGTAATCTAATTCCTTCATTACCTTCATATTCCTGAACCACATCAATACTCGCAAATCTTCCAGTTTTCATCAAAGCCGACACATCCTCATTTACGCGACTTGGATAATATTCATCCCCTTTCTTGGTCCGCATATTGTTTCTCACATACTTCTCATTGACGTTACCAAGGCCGGATATATCTATAGTGATTTCAGTTATAGTTCTCTGGCCATAGAGATGCGTACTAAATAATAGATAGAACAGTAAAATTCCGCAGATTTTTTTCTCACTAATCATTTAATACATCTCCAGCATCAATTCGAGCCGCACTTTCAAAACGTGTGTATTGCTTGAGAAACGTCAAAGGCACATCTCCTGTAGGACCATTTCTCTGTTTAGCCAAAAGTAAGTTAATTGGCACCCCATCCCCCTCGCCTTGAGCAGCCTCGTCTGGATCGTCAGAATGGGCCCTATATAACAAGCCCACCAAATCTGCATCTTGCTCTATTGAACCCGACTCCCGCAAATCCGACAACCTTGGTTTGCGATTTTTCTCACGCTCCATTTCACGGTTTAACTGACAAAGCACAACAATCGGCACAGACAACTCTTTGGCCAAACTCTTAATTCCACTCGATATCTCCGCCACCTCTTGTTGCCTATTGTCCGTAGCTCGGCGCGAAGTAGAGTGAAGCAATTGGAGATAGTCAATTACAATGAGTTTAATCCCATGTTGCGAATGCATTCTGCGTGCCTTTGCACGTAACTGTAAAATTGATAACCCTGGAGTATCATCAACAAAAAGCGGAGCCTTATGAAGGTTCCCTGCAGTTTGGGTTATCCGTTGGAAATCGTTCCCATTTAGCATTCCGTCTCGCAGATGTTTAAAGTTCAGCCTGGCGTGAGAGCAAATCATACGTGTAACAAGGGACTCGGCAGTCATTTCCAAGCTAAAAACACCAACCGGAACATTTTGTTTCAGGACTATATTTTCAACAATATTCATTGCTAGAGAGGTCTTTCCCATTGAAGGACGAGCAGCAATTACAATCATCTCGGCCTCGTGCATACCATCAGTCATCTTATCTAAGTCTGGAAAACCTGTAGCCAATCCTGAGAATCCTCCCTGACGTTCATGGAACGCCTCGATACGGTTAATGGCCTGTCCCACAAGCTCCTTCATGGTTGAAGAAGCTTCGCCGGCACGCTCCTCGCTTATTTTCTGAATTCTACTTTCAACCTCATCAAGCAGTCGTTCGACCTCTCCTTCGTGCTCATAAGCTTCTCGAACAATTTCAGTACAAGTGCGAACCGTTTTGCGCAGCAAATATTTATCCCACACAATTGAAAAATAATACTCTAGATTAGCAGCGGAAGGCACTGAATTCATTAAATAAGAGAGATACGCCACTCCGCCAACGGCCTCCAGTTGCTTTTTGTCTGATAAAAACTGACGGAGCGTAATTAAATCGATCCCTTGCCCGGACTCAAAAAGATCCAGCATAGATTCGAAAATCACCTGATGCTTAAGCTCATAGAAAAAAGTAGCGCCTGAATGGCTTAGATTACCAAATTGCCCTCGCTCTCTCTTAGGTGAATCCAATTGCCTGGGTTCGCGCAGCTTCTCGAGACAGGCGTTCAGCCCCTCGGAAGGATCCAACAACAAACACCCGAGAACCCCCTGTTCTGCTTCAATAGAATGAGGTGGAGATCTATCAACAGTGCTTTGTGTTTTTACGGAACCCGTTCTTACATTACCCGCTAAATCCTCCACGGTTCCGCCACTTTCTTGACTCACATCTGCGCCGATCATTGCCATCAAAAGGAACACAGTGAACATCATGTCCTAGAAACAAGGCAACGCGGAGTTACTGGCAACAACAATCCCGTTGTTCACAGCAAAAAAAAGAACCCGTAAACCGGGCTCTTATAGACTTCAAATTGGCTAGAATATCAATCGGATGATGCCGGCTTGACCTCATTATCCTCAAGTGACTCTTCGGATTTTTCACTTTCAATAAAAACCTTAAGTTCAGCTTCTATTTCCGCATGTAGGTTCAATTTTACATCAAACTCACCTACTTCTTTTATAGCCTTAGGTAAATGCACTCTCCTTTTTTCAAGCTCTACATCGAATTGGTTTTTTAGCTCATCACAAATCATGCCCGATGTTACCGCCCCAAACATTTTACCCGCTTCTCCGGTCTTTACTTTGATATGCAAGCGAAGGCTCTTTAGGCTCTCATGAAGTTCCCTCATGTGTTCCAGCTCAACTGTCTCACGCTCAACGCGGCGGGCCTTAAGCGCGTCAATAGTTCGCCTATTCCCTGAACTGGCTGGGATTGCCTTGCCGTGAGGCAATAGAAAATTGCGGGCATATCCGGAGGACACCTTTACCTGATCGCCCTCATGAGCATTAAGGCTAACAACCGGCTGGGTGAGAATGACTTCGATTTCTTTTTTTGACATGATAATAAGCTCGTTGAAATATTATTTTAAAAAGGAACATCATCGTCTTCAGCAAACCCTCCGCTCTGCTGCTGACCTGCAGCAGGTTTCCCTGAATCCTGAGGCTGACCGACTGAATCCTCACCTCCCCCGTCGCCCCTTGAATCCAGAAACTGAAAATTTTCGAGCACTACCCCTAACTTGCTCCTCTTTTGTCCAGTTTGCTTATCGTCCCATTGGTCGAGCTTTAATCGACCCTCTATCATAATTGGCCGACCCTTTTTCAGATATTGGCCAATGGTCTCGGCTTGTTTTCCAAAAGCGTCCACATCAACAAAGGTTGTTTCCTCTTGCTGTTGTCCCTCCTGGTTGCGCCAGTAACGATTAATGGCCATGCCCAGCTTGGCAATAGCAGTTCCATTCGAAGTGTAACGCACTTCAGGATCACGGGTTAGATTACCCATCAATACGACCTTATTATAATTTGGCATGATGTTCGGACGGAAAGGTTATACGGCCACGTTCGGGGATAATGTTATCTGTACTCTGAATACATCCTTACGCTTTGCCAAGATACTTTTAAATTCAACCAATGATCCAGGGTCCATTTCAAAAATGAGACTGAAATAAAACCCGCCACTATTTTTCTTGTCAGCAACGCGGGCAAACCCACGGCGGTCAAGCTTTTGCTCGTTAATAACCTTGCCTTTGGATTCCTCTATAAGGGCTCCTATTGCCTTGATTATATCATCCACGGTTTCGGAGGTCTCAACCGTATCAAGAATAAACATGCCTTCATATTGTCTCACGTGTTTTCCCTTTCTGTCTGTTCACCCGGAAAATCTGTATTTCCGTTAAATTCACTCATTGCCCTTTGACTACCATGTCGCAGCCAGCATTCGCACTGTTGAACTGCAACTTCCGCACAGCGAGTCATCCTTGATGACTCGTCCGGGGTAAACCTACCCAAAACATGACTTGTTAAACCTGCTTCATGAGCCGGTTTTCCAACACCTACTCTCAACCTCAAATATTCAGATGTAGCAAGATGCTGCTCAACCGAACCTAAACCGTTATGCCCCCCGGAGCCTCCATCAGGTCGCATTCTCAATTGCCCAAAGGCCAATTCTACATCGTCAACTACAACCAATACCTTCCGAGCAGGAATCCTATAATAGTCACAGAGCAGTCCAACTGACTCACCACTTCTATTCATATATGTTTGCGGCTGGCACAGATGAATCCTTTGGTCATCCATAGTCACCTGACTCATGAGAGCCTTAAATTTCTTTTCTTCCTTCCAACCACCAACCCATTTATCTGCCATTTTTCGAACCACCAGAAACCCGACATTATGTCGAGTTCCCTCATACTTGGCACCTGGGTTCCCAAGACCAACAATTAGATGAGCCGATTCCATGGCTCACCTTTCTATTATTTTTTGTCTCCCTCGCCACCGGAAGACTCGTCTTTGACCTCTTCAGAAGATGTCTCGCCCTCTCCAGAACCTTCGCCTTCAGCCAGAGCTTCATCCTCTTCGGAAACAGTTTCCTCAATCACACGAGGCCGAGTAACGGAGAACACTGCATTACTCGGGTCAGCGAGAACTTCAACACCTTCAGGCACAGCCATATCACGCACCAAAAGGGTTTGCCCAATATCCAAATCAGTAATATCCGTTTCAATGACCTCAGGCAAAGAAGTAGGCGTTCCTTTAACTTTAACGTACCGAAGCACATGCTCTAAGTTGCCTCCGCTTGTTTTTACCCCTACCGGTTCACCAACAGGGATTGTAGGCAGCGTAACGATTACTTTTTGATCCGGTTTAACTTCGCGAAAGTCAATGTGTAGCGGCTTGCGACTGAGCGGGTGATGCTGCACCTCCTGCACCAACGCCAATCTTTTATCTTTTCCCAGCTTTAAGTCGAGTAAGACGGTGTCTGAGGAAGCAGACTGTATGATTCGATCAAATACTTTGTGATCCACCTCAACGAGCTGGTTGTCCGAACCGCCATACACAACACCAGGCACCTTCCCTGCTGAGCGCAAAGCTTTTGAACGATTTCGTTTCCTCACATCCCGCGAATGCACCTCTAACTCGATTGCGTTCATTATCCAATTCTTATTCCATCAAACTCAAAGAGCGAAGTAACTGAGGAATTCGTGTGAATCCGCTTGATCGCCTCGCCCAACAAACCTGCCACCGAACAGGTAGTAAGCTTCAGCCCTTCGATTGAGGGGCGGGGAACAGTATCAGTCGTAATTAGTTCGTCAATATTTGATTTTCGCAATCTTTTGATACCTAAATCATTCAACCCTGCATGAGAAACTACAGCTATAATACGCTTAGCTCCTCGGCGGCGTAATATTTTTGCTGCAGATACCAAGGTGCCAGCTGTCTCAGTCATGTCGTCGACCATTACCACCGTCTTATCGCGAACTTTTCCAATAACCGATACAGTTTCAACTTCTGTATCACTCATACGGCGTTTTGCCACGATGGCCAAGTCGGCATGTAGTAGCTGAGAATAAGCGTGTGCCATCTTGATACCCCCAACATCAGGACTGACCACCGCTATCTGATCTCCCAGATCCATTTTTTTAAGGTATTCAAATAGAACGGGAGCAGCATACAAATGATCAACGGGAATATCGAAAAAACCCTGTATCTGTTGTGCATGCAAATCCACCGTTAACATTCGATTAGCACCCGCAGAAACCAAAAGGTTTGCCATTAATTTTGCGCTGATGGGAACACGTGGTTGGTCCTTGCGATCCTGACGAGCGTACCCATAAAAAGGCAGAACCGCGGTAATTCGGCTAGCGCTAGCACGACGTAGAGCATCAATCATTATGAAAAGCTCCATTATGTTTTGATTCACCGGCGGACAAGTGCTCTGAACAACGTATGTATCCTCTCCACGTACGTTCTCCTCAATCCTTGCAAACGTTTCACCATTCGGGAAGTCACGCAGAAGAACCTTGCCTAGAGGTACATCGATAGACTTACTGATGGCCTCAGCCAATGCACGATTGGATCTACCCGAGAATATTTTCACTGACGTAAGATATTATGCTTTTCTGTAATGGTTGACACCACCCATTCCTAGCCTTCAGACGAAGCACTCGCCAGAAAAAAAACATGAAAACCTGAATTAATTAGACCTCGGGCAAATCCTGCTTTGCTTCGCCATCAGATGTCTGCTGTGACCGAAAGTCCTCGTAAGCTTTTTTGTATTCTGGGTATTTATTACCCAAAATAGCCGCCGCCAACAAAGCGGCATTTTTTGCTCCCGGCTTCCCAACGGCCAATGTCCCCACAGGAACCCCTCCGGGCATTTGAACCATAGACAACAGTGAATCCAAGCCCTCCGTACTCCATGCCTTCATCGGAACACCCAAGACAGGCACAGACGTTATTGCTGCGGTCACACCTGCCAAATGAGCTGCCCCTCCTGCCGCAGCTATAATCACTTCCATTCCATTTTCAGTGGATGAATTAACCCAGCGGTGCAACAACTCAGGGGTGCGATGAGCAGAAATCACCTTAGCTTCGTATGGTATATCCAAGTCTTTTAACTGTTTTGCACAGTTTTCCATTACCGACCAGTCCGAGTGACTGCCCATAATAACCCCTACTAACGGTTTCTTGTCTTCGCTCATAACTTTTGGCGAAACTAGACAAAGACATTCTAGCCTTCAAGAACTTATCCACCCACACCAATCGTCAAAGCGGGGGCAACCGTCTTGATTTGCCCTGCCTGAAGGTTAAAAAGCTGCGTTAAAAGCATGAAAGTGCTTTTACTCTCAAGGTCATTATCGGCTATATAGAACCAATTCCCACGATATGGAACCGCCACAAACGAACTGACTGGTTTGGAAGCTGATGAACGCACTCGAAACAAATCACCAGTCACTTTAGCCCATTCAAAAAATTCACCATCTTTTGATTTAGTCTGCGTAACCAACCCAGCCTCCTTATGGGCTATTGGGACTTGTGAATTATGCGAAAGGTAAAAGAAAATCCCCATCATTGATCTAGTTCGCACAGCCAAACCATTTTCGGGCCGATTTAAAAAATTATTAGTAAGCCGAAGCTCATTATCCACAAACTTCACCCCCAGCAATTCCTGTAACCGCGAAATGCGTGGTTGGAGCTCAGCCTGAGGCTTTAACCGCAACACCAAATCGCCGCTAACTTTTACCGCAGCATCCTCACCGGCTCCTGCTACTGCCGCTCCTAACTCCAAAGCGTCGGCCACTTGCAATTCGCGCAATATTTCAGCCATCTCCTTAAACCTCTCATAACGAGGCTCTCGAGAAGGTGTAGGGCCCGAAGCATTACTTGCATTATCAAGGCCGTTCGCTCGCTCCACGCACACTTTTACCACTCTCTCCACACTCCAACCGCTTTGAGTTAAAATTAGAACTGCCTCCAAAGGAACGGGGGACAGGATTTGCTTCAAAAATTGATCTCCTCGAAGGGGAGAATAAGATATTGTCGGAGTCTCCTTGTATGTGAAAC
>CAJWKQ010000109.1 GCA_913041895.1 uncultured Verrucomicrobiales bacterium | reverse complement strand
GTTCCCTCGTCCTGCGTAGTCGGTTTCCTTCCACCCGGTAAGATCCTTACCGTTGAAAAGCTCGATCCAGTTGTTCTTCACTGCAATTTTATTGGTTTTAGTTTGATCAACTGAGAGGACTTGCAGTTGATCAATCTCCGAACTTTTTTCGTTCCAAAGATCTAATTCAAGAGATTCAGATACTTTAGATCGCCCCTTGGCATTAAAATCAACGCATCCAGTCAAGATTATGCAGATGAAAGACAGGCAAGTTAGTGATAATGGTTTCATTTTTGAATTCGGTCGTTGAGTTGGTTTTTACCGCGAACCAATTTGGAATTATGTTCTTTGACCACGTTTGCGATTGCAGTCAGGACCTTAGGGTTTTCCTGCGCTAAGTTGTACTTTTCAGACGGATCGTGACCCAAGTGATAGAGTATGGGCGGATCGTGTTTCTCAGGCTTGGAATTTCCATAAGCAGATCGAGTTATGTAGTGTGCTTTCCAAGGGCCTTTGCGTACCGCATAAAGCTGTTCTCCACGGTAAAAAAACATGGTGTCACGTGAACCTTTCCCTCCTTTGAATAGAATTGAAGATAGGTTTACTCCGTCGATTACTCTGTCTTGAGGCACCTTGATTCCGGCAAGAGTTAGGCAGGTGGTGAAGATATCCATCGTACTACTGATGGCATGGTTCGTGTGTGGTTTGATTTTACCGGGCCACCAGGCAATACCGGGTTCCCTCATACCGCCTTCCCAAGTGCTGCCTTTACCATCGCGCAATAGGCCGGCGGATCCTCCATGTGTTTCAAAGATCAACCAAGGTCCGTTATCGCTCGTAAACCAAACAAGTGTGTTTTCTGCAAGGCCCTCATCCTGAAGGGTCTTGAGTACTTGCCCAACGGACCAGTCAATTTCCTCAATAACATCTCCGTAAATTCCACCATTGGAAACGCCCACAAAAGGCTTGTCACGGAAGAGAGGGACATGAGGTAAACTATGGGCGAGATAGCAGAAGAAAGGCTGATTCTTGTTGGTCTTGATAAATTTGATGGTTTCTTCTGTATATCGGCGAGTAATGGTTTCTTGTTGGGCGGGCCTTTCCAGTTCCTTCGTGCCCCGCATCAGGGGTACATTAAAATACTCTATTTTGGCTTGCTTGCAGGCTTCCCGATATTTTGGGGCTTTAGCAACGTCACGGTCCATATCATTGGAGTAGGGGATGCCAAAATAGGTATCGAATCCATTATTGGTGGGTAAATATTGAGGGAGGTGTCCGAGATGCCATTTGCCGATAGCGGCAGTAGCATATCCCTTGGTCTTCAAACTTTCAGCTAGCGTAATCTCCTTCTGGGGTAGCCCTCCAGCACTGTCCGGGAATAGAACTCGTCTTTTGTCGCTACACATACCGCTACGAACGGGTAGACGGCCGGTCAAAAGGGCAGCTCGACTCGGAGTGCAGACAGGCGCAGCAGCATAGAATTGGGTAAACTTGACTCCCTCAGAAGCCATTCGATCCAGATTCGGCGTTTGGATGCAGGGATGGCCATAGCACCCCAAATCTCCATAACCGAGGTCATCACAAAAAATGACCACAAAATTAGGGAGTTTAGCTGCGAATAATGGGATGCCGGCAAAAAGTATTATTACTATTAGTCGCGAGAGGAGATTCATGCGGACCGAGGGTACTGATTGACCTGAGGTGGGGCAATGCAAGAGTCATAACCAATATTGCAAGAAGTTAATGTTACTTATTATTCTTAGTGGTTACCCTTATAATTAAACAAAACTTACATTCTGTTCTTGGGTGGGTTTTCTGAATGTGAGAGAATCATGGACAAGTAGACGTAGAATTTAACACAAACAGTTTGTGAATTTCAGCCTCCAATCTACTGTATTTGTGCTATATTATAACTAAGAATTTAATGAAATCCTACAAAGCCAATACTCGAAATGACCTACCTCGCATTGCCGAGGTCCTTGGATTGAATCGGGACGAGGTGAAGGATATGTTGGCCGTTTCGGCTGTTTTACCCTTCAAGGTTAATGACTATGTATTAGAAAATCTAATAGATAGAAACAATCTACCAAATGATCCTATCTACCAACTTACCGTTCCTCAGCGCGGAATGCTTGCTGACAAGGATTTTGCACGCATGCGTGATTTGATTGCCAAGGGAGCTTCTGAAGGAGAGGTCAAGTTGGCGGCTCGCGAGATTCAGGCCAGTCTCAATCCGCATCCAGCTGGTCAGTTGGAATTAAATAAGCCCATGCTAGATGGCGAAGAACTCCCCGGGATGCAGCACAAATACAATGAGACCGTACTGTTTTTTCCTGCTCAAGGGCAAACCTGTCACGCTTACTGCACCTATTGCTTTAGATGGGCACAGTTCATTGGCGATAGAGATTTGAAATTTGCGAATAAGGAGCCGGAACATCTCCGTCGTTATGTTGAGGAGAACCCCCAAATTGACAGTGTTTTGATCACGGGAGGAGATCCCATGATCATGAAGACCAAGTTCCTTAGGCAATACATCGAGCCTCTTTTAACAATTCCGCACCTGAACAGCATTCGGGTTGGCACCAAGGCAATTGCCTATTGGCCTTACCGCTTCACTGAGGGTGAGGATGCTGATGAACTGATGCGTCTTATCGGCCAGGTGCGAGAGTCAGGGAAAAACTTTGCGGTCATGGCCCACAGTAGCCATCCGGTTGAATTCTCGACCGATGTGTCAGAGCAGGCTGTTAGACGGTTGATTGACTCAGGTGCAGTGCTGCGGTGTCAGGCACCTTTGATCAAACGAGTGAACGATCACCCCGACATCTGGGCGGCATTATGGCGTAAACAGGTTGCTCTTGGTGCGGTGCCCTACTACATGTTTGTAGAGCGAGATACCGGTCCCAAGAACTACTTTGAAGTACCACTGGCACGCGCGTATGACGTCTTTAGTCGTGCATACAATCAAGTGAGTGGATTGGCGCGTACGGTGCGTGGGCCCAGTATGAGTTGTACACCTGGCAAGGTATGTGTTGATGGCATTACGGAAGTGCATGGAGAGCGAGTTTTCGTAATGAAATTTATACAGGGCCGGGATCCATTCTGGGCCAATAAGGTGTTCTTTGCGAAATTCAACCCGAATGCAACATGGCTAGATGACTTAGAGCCTGCATTAGGGGAGAAGGCTTTCTTCTTTGAGAAAGGTATGGACGACTTTGTTGAAGATTATCGTCATGAACATGAAGATGCCCATGAAGTAAAAGAGAGTTTCTAGTACATGCTAGATTTAATTGAGGGGTGAATTTCTTATTCGCCCCTTTCTTTTTTTATCCCACCTATTATTTTTTTGTATGCGCTACTTTTGTTTTCTTCTACTGGCTTTATTCTCGGTAAAGGCTGAAATTCCAGATTTTAAAATTACCGCAGTGCCGGAAGGTAAGTATAAAATATTTAAAAAACAGTTTACTCAGCACATTAACGTCTTTGGGGTAAGAGTTTTTGGCACCGCGAAGACTCCTCCGGAAAAGCTGAGGCATATTGCAGTTATTTTGGCTGAATATTTGGATAATGATGAAAATGGCAAACCTGATAATATTAAGGTATTAAATGAATTATTGAAACGAGATGCTTTTATGGCGGTAACTGAAAATGAGCGGGCGATGGGGCGATTGGATCATGATGTATTTCAAGATGCAGGGTTTCACTCTGGCCAGGGGCAATTCGCCACAGAAACCGATCCGCGGGGTAATCGATTTGACGCGACGCTTGAGGAAGTATTGCACCTGATAACTCATGAAGGTTATGCCAATGCCTATCCAAAAGTGTTTGGGGAGCGCCCCGGGACTGTATTGGCCGCATGTCTCGATCGCGCGCGTGGCGGTCATTTCCGGCGTGTACCGCGGCAATATCCGCAGAAGGCGTGGTTTACCTATGATGATCGTTCTTGCGATTATGGATGTCAATGCACCGAATATCTTTACTGGGCAATTACCTCAGTTTTAGGAGCACAGCAGGAAAAACATCGACGTGAGGATATCAGCCACGAATGGAAACTTTACAGTAAAGAACTGGTGCGTACTAGAGATCCGCACATATATGAACTGATTACTAATCCGAAGTACAAGTTGCCCACGCGTTTACCTGATGGAAAATATAGGCCTCAGTAAGGTCTAGAGCGGCAGATCGTCTGATTGAGCGTTGGCCATGCCTTCCTTGAAATGTTTGCGGCAAACTGGTACGTAACGTTCGTTGCCTCCAATTTCGACCTGATCCCCTTCACGTAATACGTTTCCCTCCTTATCGGTTCGTAATACCATTGTCGCTTTGGTTCCGCAGTGGCAGATGGTTTTTATTTCGATCAAATTATCTGCCCAGGCCAGCAAATGCCGACTTCCATCAAAGAGGTTTCCTTGGAAATCGGTTCGAAGGCCGTAGGTAAGTACGGGAATATCTAGTTGGTCAACTATTTCACCCAGTTGAAATACTTGTGCACGGGATAGAAATTGAGCTTCATCGATCAGAACACAATCAATGCCTTCCTGTGTTTTGGTGAGCTTGAATAGATCGTCAACAGGACTGAAAGCGAGGGCTTCAGATTTCAGGCCAATACGTGAGGCAATCCATCCTTTGCCTGCACGCGTGTCGAGTTGCGGAGTAAAAAGGAGAGGGCGCATGCCCCGTTCGCGATAGTTGTGGGCAGATTGTAGCAGGGTAGTTGATTTCCCTGCGTTCATTGAAGAGTAGTAAAAAAATAGTTTGGCCACTTTTAATTTTTAAGTGCCTCAACGATAACCCGTGCGACATCTTTTCCGAGAACGCGAGAGCCTTCAGGTGTATAATGCACATTGGCGGGGCGCATAAGCTCTTTCATTCGCTTCTTACTAATCGTATATAGATCATGAGTGGGTACGTTGTATTTTTTCATTATTCTGCCAGCGGATTGATTGTATTTCACCGAATCACCTACATAACGACCTTTGGACCCGGGAGGGATTGGAGTTGTATTGCGCCAGATCAGCTTTGCTCCCGTTTTTTTGAGGCGAACAATGAGCTTTTCCAGATTCTTTTCGTAATCAGCCAGTAGCACCTGCGGTTTACCGCCTTTTTCCTTTGGAAAGAGGTTTTCACCGTTGGGTCCCATGTATTTTAAATCGTGAAGACCCCAATTGAAGTGAATCACATTCCATTTGCTTTGGCCGATCCAAGAGTCGATATTCATCAGGCCTTTAGTGGTGGGGCCTCCGTTGGTGGGAATACGGTGGAGGTTGGCTTTGCCTTTAAGGAATTCGCGTGTTGGCAATGTATATCCGATAGAAATGGAATCGCCAATCAACAGTACTCTGGGGAGATTAGGATCGTCTTTAATGGGTGCCAATGGCCCTTTTTTGTTTTGTGCTTGTGCCGGGATAAATGACAAAAGTAGAAACCCGAGAACGAAAGGGATTTTCATGTGCCGAATCCTAGCAGGTGACAATTTAGTCGCAAGCTCGATCAAGCGACCTGTTGGTTGAAAGCAACACAGTCAGCGTAGGGGAGAGAACCGCCAAAGATATCAAGCGCACTTCCTATAGTTAGATGGATTCGTCCGTTTCCCCTTTGGTGCACAGATTCGAGATCATCGAGCCTTTTGGCTCCACCGGCGTACGTACAAGGGATAGGTGAACCTTTAGCAAGTATTTCTATCAATTCAAGATCGATGCCGGCCTGTTTGCCCTCCACATCGACTGCATGAACAAGGAATTCGGTGCAGTACGCAGAAAGATGGTCTAAGGTTTCATGGGTGATGTTGAGTTCAGTGAAATTTTTCCACCGGTCTGTGACAACCCAGTACTCTCCATTTCTTTGGCGGCAGGAAAGGTCTAGCACAAGGCGCTCTTTACCAATGGCTTTTTCCAATTTGTTTAAGCGTTCTTTATCCAGAATCCCCTCCCGGAAAACCCATGAAGTGACGATTACGTGTGAGGCGCCCGCATCTAGCCAGGCGTGTGCGTTGTTAAGATTGACGCCGCCTCCTAGCTGTAATCCTCCAGGGAAAGCGTCTAAGGCCTCACGCGCGGCATTTTCATTTCCGGGCCCTAATTGGATGACATGACCACCCTTTAGGTTGTCTTCACGGTATTTTTGCGCAAACCAGGCAGAAGAATGATCGGAAGTGAAATTGGTTTGTAATTGATCAGAGTCATCAGTAAGTGAGCCGCCGACAATTTGTTTTACCTTGCCTTCGTGGAGATCAATGCAGGGCCGAAACACGGGGTTACAATAATGGATTAATGGGGGATGACCAACGTCAAAAGATCGGTTGTCCCGGTTGAGATGGTTTTAGGCCTCTTGCTCGGCTCGGTACTTGGGTTCTGGAATATCTTCTCCTGCACTGAGGCACGAATCAATCCAAGCATCTCTTGTTTCCAGTACATCCTCAAGAGCTTCCTGGGGAGAGTCCCCTTGGCCTGTGCAATGCTTCAGGTCCGGTATCTCCGATACAAAACAATCATCCTCTTCGCTCCAAAAGATATTTATATGGTAATGCGGGATGTTCATTGTCTGCCCCACCGAAAGTAGTGCAGCTTTTCTTATTCGTCAAATGGGAGAGAGGATAAGTTTGGATTTAATTTTTATGAATTCTATAGGATGGATTGTTGTAGGAGGTTTTTCTTATGAAGTATGTCTTTCTTTTCTTTATGGGACTATGGGTTTTTGGATGCAAATCCCCTGAAACCACCAAGGGCCGTATATCTCGGTCCCAGCAGATTTTGGTCGAGGCAAAATTTTTCGAGGGCCAAGATGTTTTATCGGCACCGCGTATTATCACGAGTGATGGGGAGCAAGCCTGTGTGAAGGTTGGTCGCGAAATACCTATCCCCGGCCAAGATCAACCTGTGGAGGCGGGAGTGACTCTGGTCTTGACCCCTCGTCTGGAAAGAGGCCGTATTATTTTTCGGGGTTTCTGTCAGATAAAAGAACCTGATGGCACTGATAATAATGATATCAGCACTGTTGCATTTTATGCTCGTGAGGCCTTTTTTGAGGGTATCGCCAACTCAGGCGAATTGAAGCGAGTGAAGGTTAACCACAAAAACGGTCAATCATTGGAAGTCACCTTAAAATTCACCGTTGTGGCTCATAATACGAGCCATGTTCGGCTGCGCTAGTAGCGCTGGACACCTAACTATGGCGACCGTTATAAACGGTCGTCTTTTTTTGTTATGAAACGTAATGGTATATTGGCGTCGGGCAGCTGGATTGTGGATCAGGTGAAGATGGTGGATGTGTATCCCCAACACGAAACACTCGCCAACATTCTCTCACAAGGTGAAGGTACTGGGGGGTCACCCTATAACATTTTGATCAACCTATCTAAAATGGGTGCAAAGTTTCCCATGAGTGCGGCTGGATTGGTGGGAAAGGATGGGCTGGGGGATTACATTTTGACTGATCTCAAAAACCATAAGATTGACACCTCACAGATGCGTTCTACCACCAAGGCCCCCACTTCCTACACCGATGTGATGACCGAAGTGAAGACTGGTCGCCGTACTTTTTTTCACTGTCAGGGGGCCAATTCCCTTTGGGATGGCAAAGGTCTGGACTTCAAGAAGTCGAAGGCAAAAATTTTCCATATTGGATATCTGTTGTTGCTTGATGGGATTGATGCTTCAGACAAGAAATATGGAACGCGCGGTGCTGCCTTGTGTGCCGAGGCTCAGCGCGCTGGATTAAAAACAAGTATTGATTGTGTGAGTGAAGATAGTGACCGGTTTGCCCGAATCGTTTCACCGGTTTTGCCATATACTGATTACTGTATTCTTAATGAACTGGAGGCAGGCAAAACCACCGGGTACGTTATCAGACGCAAGGATGGTTCGCTGGATACGAAAGCGCTTCGCAAGGCTGCAGCGGTGCTGCTAGGTAAGGGGGTGGGGGAACTGGTTTGTGTGCATTTTCCCGAAGGAGGCTATGCTCTAGAGCGGTCTGGCGAGGAATTCTGGCAGTCTTCACTTAAATTGCCGCAGAAATACATCAAGGGGGCGGCCGGTGCGGGCGATGCATTTTGCGCAGGGATGTTAATGGGAATTCACGAGGCTTGGGACTTGCAGCACAGTCTTTTTGCAGGCGTGTGTGCTGCTGCAGTCAATCTCAGTGATCCTACCTGTACTGGAGGGATGAAACGGTTGAGTACGGTATTGGCATTGGCAAAGAAGTACAAACCTCGGGGTTCTATTGAACGCGCTTAGTTGTTAGCCCTTTCGAGGTACTTGCGGTTCTTTACATCTACCTTGATCTTCTCTCCAGTCTTGATGAATAGCGGTGCCTGAATAACCACACCCGTTTCCAGAGTAATCGATTTCATTACATTACTGGCTGAATCTCCCTTTACGCCTTCAGGGGCATCGGCCACCGTGAGGATAACGTTTGCCGGGAGTTCTATCATGGCGAGAGTGCCGCCTACGTAGGTGGCGGTTAGTGGTGTGTTCTCAGTCATGAAATCCTTAACCTCAGCCATTAGTTCGGAACTAGCCGTTTCCTGCTCGTAGGTTTCAGGATCAGACAGTACAAAATCCTCACCATCCATATAACTGAATTCCAGTTTACGTGTGGTCATGGGGACGATCTCCACACTTTCAGATGAATTGAACCTTTGATCAGAAGATTTTCCCGTGGAGAGATTCCGTATTTTAGCCTGAATATAGGCCGGCCCCTTGCCAGGCTTGACGTGACCGGTTTCCATCACCACACATACCGCACCGTTAAACTTAATCGCATTACCGCGTCGAAGATCATTTGCAATAGCCATAGGTCTAAAGGGATAAGGGCAGGGAAATTAGCGAAGCAATCGCCGATTGCAAGCCCGAAGAAAGGCTAGTTTCCGTATGAGTCAGGTTCCTCGAAGCGAAAGACTGTTTCGCCAACTTTGGCCAACCCAAGCTTCTCTCTAGCATAGCGCTCTACGGTCCTTGGATCATTGCGCATTGCTTCAATTTGTAGTTTTCGACGATGAGCAATTTCTTCCTGTGCAGCTACTTCTCCGTCCAGTCGGAGGATTTCTGCACGCATGCGCTCGTTTTGCTTGATTAGAGGAAGATACCAGACAGCTACAGCGATCAAGGCTGCAATAATGAGTAGAAACACTACAGCCTTGGTAAGCTTGTTCCAAATCCCGAGATCTACCCTCCTTTCGCTCATGCGAAAGGCAGGTTATTAACCAATAGCGGTGAATAACTCAAGGTTATTCGCTAAGCAGAGAATAGGTCAGGCGCGAGGATGCGCGTCATCGTATGCCTTTTTCAAACGGTCGGTTGTGAGGTGGGTGTAAACTTGAGTGGTCACCAGATTTTCATGGCCTAAAAGTTCCTGTACGCTTCGCATATCTGCGCCAGCATTGAGTAGATGAGTGGCATAGCTATGTCGTAATTTGTGTGGGGTAAGTTTGGGATCAAGTCCTGCGACCTCTAAATAGTGCTTTAGTCTTAGCTGTACAATTCTCGGATAGATCGGCTTGATATCATTATCGTTAGCCAGAAAAATCGGCATTTCACCTGTGGGCGGATGTTCAAGTGCAGCCCAGTAGCGGTCAATTGCCTTGAGGGCTGGTTCGCCGATAGGGAGTTGGCGTTCCTTTTTGCCTTTGCCATAAACACGCACTAGGCGTTGTTTGGTATCTAGGTCCATCACACGCAAGCCGCATAATTCACTGATGCGTAGACCGCAGGAGTAGATTACCTCCAGTGCAGCTGTATCACGCAGATAAGGAGCAGGGTCAATGGAATCAGGTTCCTCATCGTTTTCCTTTGCTGCCTCAAATTCCCGCAGTGGTGCTTCCAGTAATGCAATCATTTGCTCAGGTGTAAGGAATTGTGGCAGTCGTTTTTCCTTCTTAGGCAGGGTAATTTCCTTGATAGGTGAGGCATCTATTTTACCCCGTCGTATCAGGTGCTTATAGAAGGAACGCAAGGCAGAGAAACGCAGCTGAATGGCCGACCGACTATAATTGCCACGACCCAGAAATCTGAGGTATCCGCGGAAATCGAGTTTCTTTAAACCCAGCCAATCAGGGCTCTTTTTTCGGTCTTCAGTATACCACTGAATAAATTCAGTGAGGGCTTGCCGATAATTGCGTTGTGTATATACAGAAGCCCCCGCCTCGTTTTTAAGGTATTGCAGAAATGACAATACAAAGGCGTCTTCAGTTTCAATAGATTGGGCGGCCCTCCCCGGCACAGTTAAACGCTATCAGAAAACCG
>CAJWKQ010000108.1 GCA_913041895.1 uncultured Verrucomicrobiales bacterium | reverse complement strand
GGTGGCTAAGTCCGAGCACCCCCGTCTTATGCGTGCCTTTGACTTTCATTCCGGCGAAACCAAGGAAGATGCCCTCGCCACCTTGTTGCTGAACCTGGACGTTCCGGCCAAAAAGAAAAAGAGCCAATGAAAAAATCCCACCTAATCCTCTTTACCTTACTGCTTTCTCTTCCAATCTGGGCTAAGGCAAAGCCAACACCAAATATCGTCTTCGTTTTATTTGATGATATCGGCTATGGACAGCCTCCTTCTTATCGTAAGGATTCGCCGTTTAAGACTCCGAATTTGGATCGTTTAGCCCGGCAAGGGATGCGCTTTACCGATGCGCATTCGGCGGCCGCTAACTGTACACCCACTCGTTATGGGGTATTAACCGGTCGTTATCCTTGTCGGATTGGTCAGTATGGTGTGTTAAAGACCTACTCACCGCCTATCATACCCAAAACTCGGCTTACAGTTGCCTCTTTTCTTAAAGGCAAGGGTTATGATACTGCCTGTATTGGAAAGTGGCATCTGGGTATGAATTGGGTGGATGGGCAGCCGGGTAAAGAAAATCAATTACCTATTGGAGCCCGGATGACTGATGGGCCCAATGCCCTTGGCTTTGATTATTTTTATGGCTTCACCCATGCACGCAATATTGGATCAATCATTGAGCAGGACAAGGTGGTTTCCAATGTGAGAGGCATTGAGAATCAGCCCCTTATGATTAAAAAGGCTCTTCAATACATTGAAGAACGATCCAAGGAGGATAAGCCATTTTTTCTCTATTTTCCTGCCTGCCCTCCCCATAGCCCAATTGTTCCGGCTGAAGAGTTTGTGGGCAAGAGCGGAATCGAGGGTAAGAAAGGTAAATACGCTGACTGGGTATATCAAGGGGACTATATGCTGGGCCAGATCATGGATGCCTTGGAAAAGAATGGACAAACCAAGAATACACTACTGATTGCCACGGGCGACAATGGAGCAGCGAGACGCTCTTACCCTCCCTTAAGGGAGGCAAAGAGTAGTATTTATGAAGGCGGCCACCGGGAACCTTTTGTGGCGCGTTGGCCGGGTAAGATAAAACCGGGGACGGTAAGTCACAGCATCATATGCTTGAATGATTTTTTTGCGACCTGTGCGGATATACTAAAGGCGGATTTACCTGCAAACGCAGCGGAGGATAGTGTTAGTTTTTTACCTGATTTACTGAATAAACAGGGTACCCCAGTACGCCAAGCCATCATTAATCAGGCTTCAGAAGGTCTGGCTATTCGGCAGGGGTTTTGGAAGTACATTGTTTTCCGCAATGGAACGCGTGAACTCTACAACTTGAATGAAGATATTTCTGAAACCAAAGATGTTTCCAAAACAAATACGGCGGTGGTCACTCGACTGGAGCAATTAATGCAAAGCTATTTTGACCGGGGTCGCAGCACTCCCGGTCCGGTGCAAAAGAAAGAATTTGATCTACCCTTTGGGAAAAAATCAGAAAAGAAACGAAACAAGAAGAATAAGGATGATTCACCTAATATAAAATAAACCTATGAAAACAATTTCAAGATTCATTCTGGCCCTGCTGTTTTTAGTGGGCGCAATTGGAATCAGCAATGCAGCCGACAAGCGACCCAATATTTTATTTATAATTTCTGATGATCAATCTCCTTTTGACTTTAAATTTTATAACCCACGCAGTTTGCTTGATGCTCCGGTCTTGGAGAAACTTGCCGCCCAAGGCATGGTGTTTGATGGCGCTTATCAGATGGGTTCCTGGGTAGGCGGTGTCTGCACCGCTTCACGGCACATGATAATGAGTGGACGTACCGTATGGCATATCCCCGACAAAGCAGGCCGCATCATGAATCCACACGTGAATAATCCAAAGATGGTTCCGCCTGATTTGGTTAAATACACATTGCCTGCAGTCTTTAATCAGGCTGGCTATGACACCATGCGCACCTGCAAGAATGGCAATAGCTATGATGCAGCCAATAAGATCTTCCAAGTGCGTCACGATGGAACGCGACGTGGTGGCACTGATGAAAGAGGAAGTGCATGGCACGCTCAGCACGTGTTGGATTATTTGAATGAGCGTGAATCAACCAAGGATACCAATCCTTTCTTTATTTATTTTGGGTTTTCACATCCGCATGATGTGCGTGATGGGAAGCCTGACCTTTTAGCCAAGTATGGTGCTGTTAATCATAATGATCCAGAAACCATTCCGCGATCCAACCCCAAGCAACCGCCTTTGCCTATTAATTATTTACCAGAACACCCTTTTGATCACGGCCACACGACCGTGCGCGATGAAGTATCGGTCAAAGGAGTGTGGAAGCGGCGCGATGAAAGGACGATCCGAAATGAGATTGGCAGGCAGTTTGCCTGCAGTGAAAATATCGATATACAAATCGGCCGTGTGCTCAAGAAACTTAGGGCGATGAGGGAACTCGATAATACATATATTTTTTATACAGCAGACCACGGCATGGCTATTGGTCGGCATGGCTTGCAAGGCAAGCAAAACCTCTATGAGCATACCTGGCGCATTCCCTTTATTGTGAAGGGACCGGGAATCAAGGCCGGGTCTCGGGCAACGGGGAATATTTTCCTGCTTGATGTGTTGAGTACGGTCTGTGACTTGGCTGGCATCAAGACGCCGGATACTTCCGAGGGCATCAGCTTTAAGCCGGTACTTGAAGGAAGTCAAACGACCGTGCGTGATACCCTTTATGGAGTGTATTGTGGAGGAGGTCGACCCGGGTCCCGTTGTGTAAGGAAAGGTGATTGGAAATTAACCAAATACGAGGTGGAGAAAACCGGTGTCCAACACACCCAGCTCTTTAACCTGAAAGTCAACCCACATGAATTCATTAAAGAACATCATGATCCGGCACTAAAGGCCCTGACCGGCGCCAAGCCAAAGGCTGAACAGATCAATCTCGCCTCTCATCCGAAATACGCGGCCAAGTTAAAGGAAATGGAGACCGTGCTCCTAGCGGAGATGCGGCGCCATGACGATCCTTACCGGTTTTGGAATCAGCCTGATGATGGTTTGCCAGTTCCGCTCTATCGGGAAAGAAACAAGAATAAACAGCCGAAGAAACCCAAGAATAAATAGTTAATGTGCTTTGGGAATCGAACCTAGTCCAGCATTAAATTTACAACCGGAAAAGTGAAGTTTTTAGACCGATGCTAAATAATGCGAGTATAGGTGCGAGCTAGGATTCTGCTATGGGCGAGGTTCTGGATCAGTCCCATCATCCGCACCGTCTGCTTTGAAAGATTCGTCAACATCTGCGAGGTAATCTAAATCAACAGTTCTTATATACTTCAACACGACGTGCTCCTTACATTTCGAACAGTAGTAAGGATGGGCCCTTTTCATCTCACTTGGTGGCTCCGCCCAAGTATCCGTTTCACGACAAGTAGGACATTGGTATACATACAATGGCTTGTTTACAGGGTCGTCAGGCATAGGATTCTGAGCTACTCATCTGTGATCTTAATGGTGACGTTATTCTCCACATTTTACGAGTCTGATTCCTTTTGTTTGCATGGTATTTCCTTTCGTTTTTAGACGCTCCGAACACTTACAGAATGCTAAATAATGCTAAGGGTTTTCGTTCTATAGGTCGTATACGTCGTTCACCTTTCAGCACTGCTTTAGCGAGATATTCCTGTATATCAGAGCGCACATGAAAATCGTGCATTAGGAATCGAACCCAACAAACATATGGCTAGCAAACGCAAAAATCTATTTTTCTATGGATTTGGCATGCTTCTCGAAGAACGCATAAACCTCAGGAAGCTTTTGATAAGCCGGCCGGATGTGGCCTCCACCCTTTACCTCGATATATTCATAATTCATCTTGAGGGATTTCATGCGTCCTACCCACATCCGCGCAGCCCTAACCAAGCCATCGCGATCCCCGCAAACCACAATTACCGGAATATCCTTAATCTTCACCAAATCATTTATATTGCGAGGCGGCGCAGGCGCTAAAGGTGCCAGACCCGCCCATATTTCAGGATACTTCATCCCCAAATGCCATGTGCCACCACCTCCCATTGAGTGGCCCATTAAGTAAATGCGCTTATTATCAATACTGAATTCATCTCGCACAATCTGAAGAACATTCATCACATCCTTTTCACTTAGCTCTCCTAGGTTTGGTGGATTACTACGCCGTGAACTTTGACCGCGACTTCCATACCAGCCACTTGAGTTATACCCCATGGGGGCAACTACGATGTATCCGTGCTCTTCAGCCAAGCGTGTCAGACCCGGATAGCGAATAATCTGCCAGTGACTGCTGCCTAACCCATGTAAAGCCACCATGAGTGGATATTTTTTTGCCTTATCATACCCCTTGGGTACATACAGACTGTAAGGCATCTCTTTCTTGGCTTGTTCAAATTTATATTTGCGAAGCTGAATGATGCCCGGTGTTGGCTTAGCCTCTACTGGCTTTTCTTCTTCTCCGGAAATACAATAAATTTGGGAGTCGGTACGGATCAGTAACTTGCTCCCAGCTATAGCCGGGGTTGCCATACACATGTCTTTCTTGGAATCGAGCCGATTGGTAGCCAGCAGTTCAAATTTACGACCTGCCTTAAGCACATAAGTGACACCATTTTCATCAAGAAAAAAGATCTTCCCGTTGTAAGCCCAAGGCGAACTGGTGAATGCACCACCTCGGGGCACAATACGTTCCGGTCCATAAACCAATTTGCCCGTTTTGGCCTCATAACAGCCCACCAAGCCACGATCGAGCAGGACGTACATCAAATCATCATAAACGATCGTAGAGGGGTTATAAGGACCTGCACGGCGCTGACACCAGGCGATGTGCTTATTGGTGTCCTCGTCTGAACTTAACGAGATATCCCCCTTGGCACCCGGTCGGATTGCAAAAATGGGTTTTTTACGGTCTCCTACATATCCAGAAGTCACATACAAAAGCCCATGACTGGCGTAAGGAGTGGCAATGGTGATTGAAGAATTACCCCCAAATTCATAGAGAAGCTTGCCGTCCAAATCATAACTACGGTTCTTACGTGTTCCGGGAGTAATAATTTCAGTGCGCAATTTGTTCTCCCAGATGTAAGGCGTGGACCAATTACTCTTCTCGCCCTCGCGCTCGACCCTCCAAATCTGTTTACCACTCTTGGCATCCAGCGCAACAAGGAAGGATTCCTCTTCATTATCATTTACAATGTACAAGCGTCCTTTATGAAGCACTGGGGAAGCGGCCAATCCCCAGCCATACCGCGTCTTGTAAGCTGGCCATTCCTTCTTCCAGAGAAGCTTCCCTTCAAGACTGTAGCAATAAAGACCTTGATTACCAAAGTAGGCATAGAGGCGTTCGCCATCAGTAATAGGCGTTTCTGAGGCGTAACTATTTTTTATGTGAATGGGGCCTTTGGGTATTCCTGTATGTGCGGTTTTTTCCCAGATTAATTTTCCATCATCCAGATTCATGCAAAACACTTTCCAATGATGCCTGCCAGAAGGAGGACGGTAACGATTCCCTCCAAAGTATAACCCCTTTTTAGGCTCTTCAGTTTGACCCTCATTTATGACGGTGGTGATAAAGATCCGTTTATCCCAAACGACAGGTGAAGACCATCCTCGTCCTGGAATCTCTTGTTTCCAAACTACATTTTCAGTTGCACTCCATTTTTCAGGCAGCCCCTTATTCTCCGCTATACCCAAAGCATCAGCGCCACGAAACTGCGGCCAATTTTCAGAAGCCAAAAGGCAAAAACTAAGTAGAAACAGGAATACAGGAATACTCTTAATCATAAGTCTACGTATACTTAAATCGGCAGCCACCCGTTAGCCATCTTTTTTATTGGAACCTCTAAATAGGTTTTTAAGCTTGTCCCTAAAACTCGACCTAGGCGGATTTCGCAAACGATAATGTTCACCTGCATGTTTCTTCAACGCACGATGAAGAACCTCCATTTCTTCCTCATTCCTAGGCTTCACCAAAACAATCACGCTTCCCATTTCCTCAGAAGACTGTAAACCCCAGGAAACTCGCCGTGGTGGATCATGAGGATTATTTGGATTTTCAGCGGAATTATCCCAAACGATCTTTGTATCCAAGCGGGTTCCTTTGGGTAGAGAGATGAAATCCTTATAATTATATTGTTCCTGCCATGAGAAATCCCAGTTTTTAATCCACAAAAGGGTCTTGGTATCTCCATTTTTAAAAGTGGCCGTCATCTTCATCTCCTTGCCCAAATAATGCGCATGCGGGCTTACTGAAAAAGCTTCCAAATCCACCGGCAAAACAAAGGAATCCTCGATCGTGTAATTACTATCACCCGGCGGAATGCTCACCCTTGATAAAGCTCCAAATTCCGGAGGCATTTGAATACCGGTAAAAACTTCTTTTGGTGGGTTGTCTGCAAAATATATTCCTACTTTAGACAACTCTTTTTCCGGTTTACCCGAAAGATGGAAATGCATATCCATGATAAAGTCTGCACCGCTGGGTAACCGATAAGCTAACCCCCCCGGAAGAAACTTAGCTCTACCCCCCACACCCCAACCACCCAAGCTTCGAGGCCCAAGAACCTCACCTTCACCCATCCCGGTGAACCCGGGCGTTTTTGATCTAGAATCCAGCTTTCGTGCCCAACCCAAAGTATCGTATCTAAACAGACTGTGATGCACTACCTCAGGAGAGGAAGGGATGAATTCAATGGCTTTAATCCATTTATCTTTCTTGAAGTCGAGCGGGATAACAAAACTTCGATAAACATCCCTCCCGACAGCGGGCACCGGATACTCTTCCTTCATGGTTAAAACAAGATCTGGCTCTCCTAATTGCCAACCTTTCGTAAAAGCAGGCATCTGTGGCAATTTTTCCGTATTGCCTTCTTTCATTCCCTGATTGACCCATGCCCCGATAATCGAGATTTGTTTATCTGTTAGCAGGCGTTGCCCTTCAAATTCATAATCGGCTGATTCTGCATGCCAAGGAGGCATCACCTTATCTACAGTTACTCGAGCAATTAATCTTCCGCGTTTTTTTACTTCCCCATAATTACGCAAGCTAAAGGGGGCAGACTCTCCCGGACGATGGCAAGAGGTGCAATTATTAAAAATAATTGGAGCAACATGCTCCGAGAAGCCCACACTTTTGGGACCATTATCTGAAGCCTGCAAGCAATGGCATAGGTAAAATAATAATCCGAAATAGAATCTGATGGCCTTCATTGTTAATAGTTCACCACATATATATAGCCCGTTACCCCAAAAAGTTACGGCTTTTGTGATATGCACCAAAGATGGTTGTAGGTTCGAATGAAGATTTCACCATTTGAAAACGCCATAGAAGACTGTGTTTCTTCGCCCAATGAGTTAACACCCAAAAGCTGATATCTCGGTGAAGCACGAAGAATAAAGACATCTCCAGATTGGTTAATCGCATAAAGCTTATCGCCAGCAGAAACCATTGAAGACCATGATTTTCCATTTCCGCCAGGTCCCCGTAGACGCTCTTCCCAAAGTACTTTCCCTTTACGAGCTTCGATACACTGTGCTACCCCATCCTCGTTCAGAATATAAACATTACCACCAACTAAAACGCCTGAGCCAATTCGTTGTTTCTCCTTAGGGCGAGTCCAAAGCCGGTGAGTTTCTGTAACATCCCCATGCCCTCCCGCTCGCACAGCCATTGCTGTACCGCGAAAACCACCCATTGCAATCACCAAACCCTCCTCATAAAGTGGCGAGGTATAAACAAGTGGATTAAGCCCGCGACAACTCCAGATGATTCTTCCTTTTAATGGGTCAAAAGCTGCCAAACGATTAGGATAGGATATCAGTAATTCATCGCCTTTATTTCCATCAATTAAAATAGGAGTACTCCATGACCCCACCCAATTCCCTTTCTCGCCTTTTTTGGCAACCCCTGAATCCCCGCCTTTTTCATCATGCTGCCAAACTGTCTTTCCATCCTCCATGTTGAGTGCCACCAGAAATGTTTTTAATCCCGGGCCAAAATTTAAATAACACAGCCCTTTATAAATCACGGGAGATGATCCGTTGCCCCAAATGTGTTTTTGCTCACCCAATTCACGATGCCAAAGCTCCCGCCCATTGAAATCATAACAGTGAATACCAGCCGAAGCATGCGACACCACAACATGCTTACCATCAGTAACTGGGGAAGCAGAACAATATGGATTGGTACGATGAGTTAGTTCTTTATCGGCGTATTTCACGACCTTTTTCCACATCGTTTTTCCGGATCGGCGATCAATGCACCACAATTGGCGAAGCCCCTGTTCTTGAAGGGCTTGAGTAATAAAAACTCGGTTTCCCCAAACCACTGGTGAAGAATTACCTCGCTCAGGAAGGGCAATTTTCCATCTGACATTTAAGTTTCGATTCCACTGAGCTGGAAAATCTTTTTCAGTAGATTTACCGACACCAAGCCCGCCCCGCCAAGTAGGCCAATTTTCGGCATTCAAATAACAACCACCCAGAAGCAGTAACAATACAGAAAAAAGCATGCAGGTCGAAGGCATCAGCGAATCTTAAAGAAAGCCCTTCAGAGGGGTCAACTTAACTGTATAGGGAAAGGCAAGAAACTACACCGCCATGACATTAGGCTCGGGAGCAGGGCCCTCAGGCTCGTTTCGAGCCCGCCACTGGCGAAACATCTTGATCGGATTACGATATACGATGTATCCAGCCAGCATTACTAGGCCGAAAAACACGAGTACTGGCACCACCAGAGCAAGAACAGCCGTAATGGTTGCCCCAACTGCTTCCCCAGTTGAGACAATCCAGTTGCCCGTTCCACCTGTCAGAGCCGAAGAAGCACCGCGTGCAACAGTGGTCGTCATCTGGACTGCTCCTGCAGCCCCGCCACCGGCAATAGCCGCTAAAGACCACTTAAGCCAAGGACTCATATCACCACCAAAAACCGATGCAGAGGTCAAAGCACCAGCAACAACTGCCGTCGGAGCCGCTATAGAATCCAAAGCATTATCCAGCCATGGAATGTAGTATGCACCAATTTCCAATGAGGCGGCCAAGGCAAAAGCAGCCAAGGCAAAATTTGAATCCATCCAGGCAAAATCAGGCCCAAAAGTCATGTGGCCTGCTTTTCCTGCAATACACAATACCAATGGTGGAATAAAAACACGGAATCCGCAGGCAGCACTTAACCCCACACCTACCATAACGCTCAATGTAATTTCCCAGTTGTCCATACCCATAAACTACCCCATATATATGAATTTCGAAAGGGAAATCGATTACAATCGAAGGTGCAAATTATAGGTCATTTCGGATAAAAACCAGTCAAAGCAAGTTCTCTAACCGAGCCTTGATCTGAATTCTCGCTAAAAAGCCGTTGCAGTTAAGTATCGCGAATAGTCGCTGAAAGTAGATCCCTAAAAGCTTTTACCAATACATCGTGAGCAGAGTTAATCTCTTTTTCCTTCAGAGTCTTCTCATTACTCCGGTAGGTAAAACAATAGGCCAAACTCTTCTGGCCTTCCGGCACATTTTTACCGCGGAATACATCAAAGAGCTGGGCAGTCACAAGATTGTCTGGCTTAACTTTGTTGACGACTCCGAGAACATCCGAATGCGTCACCGATTCATCGACCAGCATCGCAACGTCACGTTCACTAGCCGGAAACTGGGGAAGACCCTTAAATGACTTGCTGGAATTACGACGTTGCAGCAATATATCGAGATCCAGCTCAGCTATATAAACAGCTTCCCTTGCTTCATAACGTTTAGCGACTGCCGATTGCAACTGACCCATCTGGCCAATTGATTGTTTACCCATTCTGATCTCAGCAGATTCAATATATAGTGTCGTGGCTTCTTCCCTTCGTATAAAATTAACCCCAAATACACCCAACAACTCAAGCAACTGCTCCACCACTCCTTTCAAATCACTAATATCCTGCTTCTCGCCATTTTCTTCCCAAAAGGCCGGATAACGCCGACCTGTGATCAGCATCGCAACCTTGCGTCTTTCGTTTGAACCGAGGGCAAAAGTGCGACCGACCTCAAAGAGCGCCACATTTTGGCTCTGGTGTGCGAGGTTGTTCCTCAACGAATCTAATAGACCGGGCATCAGACTGGGCCTCAAAACATTCATATCACTGGAGAGCGGATTCTCCAGTTCCACCAGCTCATCCTTCACGAGTCGAGCTGATTCACCACTGATTAACGTCTGACCTTGCGCCTCGTCCA
>CAJWKQ010000107.1 GCA_913041895.1 uncultured Verrucomicrobiales bacterium | reverse complement strand
GTGGTCTGACTTTGCGCTACGCACCAGTAGAAGTTCGTGCAGGACAAGGATGGAATGCCAAAGGAGTTCTATTAAGGGGTAATGATCCTGATCAATATTGGGGTAATCCAAAAAGACCATTGAAAAACTAGTTTTTAGTTGAGGGTGATTATATTTTAGATTGACAGCAATTTCTATAAACGGACGATCCTTTTCAAAGCATTTATGAGATACCTATATCTATGTAAGCCGATAGCTTTAAATGCAGTTTTTTTACTCATCTTATCTATTATTTCCTTGGGGTGTAATAGCACGTTTTCTTACGTGAAAACCACGCAATGTATGGCAAACACCTGGGAGGAAGGTGACGTTGAAGGAACTCTTTTAGAATCAGAAAAACTTCTTGATAAACAAAGGGAAAAATGGCGGAACAACATCATCTTTTTCTTGGAGCATGCCGCTGTGTTGAGAGCTGCAGGGCGGTTCGAAGATAGCAATTGGCATTTTCAAACAGCCTTGGATCTTATGGATGAACGAAAGGGTGATCTTTCGGGACAGAGCCAAGGCAGGGAAAAGACTGCGAAGGCTGCGAATGAGTTGGTGGCTGTTCTATCAAATCTGAATGTTCTCCCTTATACAGGATACGGGTACGATCGTATTATGGCCCACACATACATAACGCTGAACTATTTGGCATTGGGAAACAGGGAATTGGCTCAAGTCGAATTAAATCGACTTTACGCAACGCAACAGTATCTGGTTTCCGAGGAATACGAAAAACAAATTAGCAAGGATGAGGCCAAGATTCAGAGGCAGCAACGTACTAATGAGGCAAAGTTGGTTAATGCAGGTGCTAAAATGAGCGTAATCCACTCAAGATTGTCCGGGGTTCGTCAAAGCTTTACGGGTGCTGCTGCCTATGCGCCTTATGTGAATCCCTTTGCCACTTATCTTAAGGCTCTTTTTGATGGAACCAATGGGAGCAAGGAAAATGCCAAGGTAATGATGAGTAAAGTAAATGAATTTAGTGAAAATTCATTTGTAAAATCTGATTTAGAGTTACTGAACGCTGGCAAGGAAATAGAGAGTGTGACTTATGTTATCTTTGAGTCGAACATGGCTCCTTTCCGGTCTGAAAAGTTGACAAATTTAGTGATCCCTATTCCGGTAGAAGTCGAAGTTCTAGATGTGAACGGGTATCGTACTGGTAGAACCAGAACAGAAATTGTCCCGTTTAACTTTTCATTTTCCTGGCCGAAACTTAATGACAAGGGGCAACGTAATGTTAATCAGTCTGTTATTTCGAATGGTAGAGAAATTACAACTGAGCTGATTGCCGATATGGAGGCAATCGTGGCCAAGGAGTTCAACAATCTTTGGCCAGGAATGAGAAATCGGATTGTCCTATCAGTAGTCGCCAAGGCGGCTGCGTCTGTTGTGGCCACTGTGGCCGTAAAGAAAGCCGCTGGTTCAGGCTTGTTGGGAACTTTGTTAGCGGCGGGTACGGGTACGGCAGTTACTTATTTTACCAAAGGAACTGATTCGAGAACCTGGAGAACTCTGCCGTCTAATTTTCAAATTTGTCGAATTCCAACTCCATCAGACCGAAAAATCAAATTAAGGGGTCCCTCCGGGGATGAGGGAAATCTACAGGAAATTAGTCTGGTTGACGGTAATGTTAACGTAGTCTACATTAAACAGACATCCCCAGAGGCCAGAATGTTGGTTCACCAGTTCAAACTTAACTAATTGATTAATATGAAAAGTGCAATTCTCTCTATCACATGTTTGATTGCCCTAATGGTCGGGCTCATTGGTTCGGGTTGTGGGTCATCTGGAACTCCAAAAGGACCACATCCACATAAGCATAAGGTTGAATATTCTGATTCTCATCTCCGGCTTGATGATGTTCGTGTGTATAGAAATCAAGGTGGATTGCTCGTTGTTGACATTGATTGGAACAATAAAGAGAAGAATGGAACTCCTTATCGGTACCGGATTTTTTGGAAAGACGTTAATGGTGGCGTTTTGAGTTCTGCTGATCAGAGCTGGAGAAATGTTACTATGAATTACGGGCATTTTCCGATGAGGCTGACGGCCAAAAATGATCAAGCAATTGATTTTAGAATCACAATTGAAAAGGACTAACCGTTCAAAATTAATATGAAAAATATAATTAAGTTACTCCCTGTTTTAGCTCTTCTTACCGCCCTCGGTTGCCCATCGACCGGAGTAAAAACAACCCGATCCGGGAGTTCGGGCGGATATGTTTCGGATTGGAAGGTTTCACCCAAAGACCAATTGGATGCGGCGAATGACCTTATCGGGCGGTTTTTGAATAGTCCACGCGCAACGAAAGCACTTGCGGGCGGGGAAAGGGTGATTGGAGTATCGAGAATACAGAATAACACGACAACGGTAGTTCATCATAACATACTGACCGACAATGTTATTCAGGCACTTCAGGAGAGTGGAAAGTGCTTAGCTACTGCTACTTTTAACTATGAGGAAGTAGAAAACGATCCTCTAGTACTTAAGCTACGAAAACTGCGTGCCTCCGGTGAAGTGGATCAATCGACAGTAGCAAAACAAGGAACCTTGAAAGCTCCTGATATGACCTTAACAGGAAGCATTACTAGTGATGTGGCGAGAAAAGGACGCAACGTTGAGGTAACCATTGTAACCACACTTAAGGTAGTGGACGCCAAGACTGGTTTGCAGATTTGGTCCGGTCAGTATTATATTTCCAAGCAAGGCAAAGGTGGTGCTCGTACTTGGTAAAGTAAAAGCTGATTAATTAATTTTAGATACTCAGAATGGGGAGGATCAATAGATCACTCCCCTTTTTTGGATGTTCAGAAATGAAAGGTGTGAACGGGTTATTTAGCCTCTGACGCTGGAGCAGGAACAATTTTAACCTGAGTGCGTCGGCATACTTGACCAATTTTGATATTCTCATTTCCTGCAACTAACTTTGCAATGGAATACTTGGGTTGGACCTCAGTGATGACAACGGTGCTCGTTTTTGGTCCACCGATTTTAATTGGAAGGCCCGTGTCAGGATCCAGAACGGCCTTTCCTAGTCCCTCAATTTTGTAATAGGTTCCTAGCCTTACTCTTTTTCCCCCCTGGTTCAAAACAATCTGTTCTTCGGTGTCCATTACCTTGATAGGGTGGATGACATCCAAGATCTCATTGGCAATTTCATCGGATGCGCGCCCTAAAATTGCCTGCCTTAATTGATCCACGTTGAATTGTGGCACCAGTTTAAGTAGGTCGTTATTATTGAAAATTAGATTTGCTTCGTTTGACCACAGAACCTGTTGTGTTGCTGCTTCGATTACTCTGAATTCAACTATGGCATTTGCCGTGCTAATAGCTTCATCAGGCAATCCAAATCCGGGTTTAATTACCTGTTGCTTTAAATTAAACTGATTGATGGTTCCAGTAACAAGATAGTCCGTGCCCAACCGTTGCCCTAATCGAGCCAATTCCTTTGTAGGTGCTTTACCTGCACCAAGTCTTTCAAGATGCTTAGCAACCTCTTGGTCGAACTGCTGGTCCAGAACCCTAAGTTTCCCAGCTTGAGTTAGCTGGGTTACCAGCTTCTGGTTTAAGCGCCGCGAAATATCTGCTGCGTTCAGCTGGCCAGAGCCAAATGCAAATTGAGGTTCGGCAGTTCTAAATAGGGTAACTGCTATTCGGCGGAGATGTGATTTATTCTGGTCTAGGGGTATGTAGGAGGGCACGGTGACAGTTAATGTTGCTTCCCATGACCCATCTTTCTTTTCATGAATTCTTTTTACCGTGTATGATTTAACCAAGCCTTTGCTTTTTAGTAACACATTTTCTTTATATGAATTATTACTGAGGCTTTTTATGTTCGGGTTTTTTCCTTTTTTTGCGGTGTATATTTTATGAAAAGAAGATCGAATAGTCTTTGATGAATCAATGGTAAGCCCTTCTATTTGATTAACTGCTTCGATCAGCCCATTCGCTACAGCTTGTTCAGCTGTTCTGCCCTGACTGGAAACTTCCTTTATCAACTCCTTAACTTGAGCCTTCATGGGATTCACGATCCCAATCAATAAAAGAAACAAGCACAAAGAGTGTTTCAGGGGACATTGAGTTCTTTTCATTTTAAGTAAAACAATTGGTTGATGGCCAAAAATTTTCAACCCGCTAGTAAGTGACTCGGTAACCACCTTGTTGAACTAAAGTCACTTGCGGCACATAAACCGGCTGCTGAATGACGACCGGCTGCTGAATGACGACCGGCTGTTGAATGACGACCGGCTGTTGAATGACGACCGGCTGCGGATAATACGAACGACTCGGAGCTTGCGGCAAATAGGATGATTGGCTTGAGTGGATGTAAACAGGCCTCTCAACTACTTCACGAACTACTCGAGCCGGTGGGCAATGATGAGTGTCATGGTATCTGTGGTATGAATAGCTCGGTCGATAGCTTGAATAATGAGAACGGTGCGGATAGCGCGAATAATGCGACCGGTGTGGGTAACTAGAGTAATAGGAGCGGTGCGGGTAGCTCGAATGGGAAGTATAACTACGGTTATCTCCTCCAATGATTTCCCCAGCTAAGAGGCCGGCGCCTGTTCCAATTAAGGCACCTTCCCAGCCTTTACGGCCGTTGTTATGTCCAATGATACCGCCAGCTATGGCACCAAGGATGGCACCGCCTACTCCTTGATCGCTGACTTGCGATTTTGCGGTGGGAGCGAAGATTCCGAGTACGAGTGTGGTAATTATGATTTTTTTCATGATACTTACGCTATTTAATACGCACACGTACAATCTGATCTAAATTCTAATTTTGTCAATGGATCAATAACCATTTTTTGAGAATGTAATTCACACTTTATTCACATTTATTTCATAGAATACATTACCCGAAATCGGAGTATTCCCATGATAAATATCCTGTTTCATTCACTGGAACTGGTCTTTAAAAATGTTTTTAGCAGTTATTCAGAAATAATTAGAAGATTTGAAAGTGATTCTACATTAGTTTGCCAACACGTGGAGCTTTGGGCAGGATTCGGCACCGATTCCCTTTTTATGAAAAAGTTGTGTGTTTTTTTCCTGGGCTTAGTCATCACCTTTAGTGTGGTGGCGGAGCAGAAGCTCCCGAACATTCTTTGGATTACCTCAGAGGACAATGGCCCTGAACTGGGTTGTTATGGTGACAAGTATTCCAAGTCACCCAGCTTGGATGCATTGGCAGCGAAGGGAATGATTTATCTAAATTGTTGGTCTACTGCACCGGTGTGTGCTCCTGCACGTACAACCTTAATTAGTGGCCTTTATCCGCCCAGTACCGGTAGCCAACACATGCGCAGCAATACCAAGTTACCCGATCGGTTTAAAATGTATCCTCAATATCTGCGCACAGCAGGTTACTATTGCACCAATAGTTCCAAAGAAGACTACAATTTAACCAAGCCGGGTCAGGTGTGGGATGATGGAGGGCGTAATGCACACTGGAAAAATCGGCCCAATGGAAAGCCTTTCTTTGCCATCTTCAATCACACCATCAGTCACGAGAGCCAAATTCGAAATCAGATTCCCGCAGCCAATGTAATTCATGATCCCAAAAAGGTCCGCATTCCCGCTTATCATCCAGACACTCCGGAGGTGCGCAAGGATTGGGCGCAGTATTACGACCGTATTACTATGATGGATGCCCGGGCGGGAGCCAACCTTAAGGAGATTGCCCAAGCTGGTTTGGCTGAGGACACCATTGTTTTTTACTATGGCGACCATGGTTCTGGTATGCCTCGCAGTAAACGTTGGCCATATAATAGCGGTCTCAATGTACCCCTAATTCTTTATGTGCCTGAAAAATGGAAGCATTTGGCACCAGTTGATTACAAAGTTGGAGGCAAGAGTGATCGTTTAGTGGGGTTCATTGATTTTGCGCCAACTCTTTTGAGTATTGCCGGGATCAAGCCACCTAAGCACATGCAAGGTTACTCATTCATGGGTAAGTATGCGTCAGATGAGCAGCCTTACAACTACGGCTTCCGCGGACGCATGGATGAGCGTTATGACATGGTGCGCGTGGTACGAGATAAGCGCTATATTTATATTCGCAACTACATGCCGCATAAAATATACGGGCAATATATTTCGTATATGTTCAAGACACCTACTACGCAGAAGTGGTATGACTTATATCACGCTGGTAAACTCAATTCGGCCCAGTCCAAATTTTGGCAAACCAAACCCGCAGAGGAGCTTTATGATTTGGAAAATGATCGTGATGAGGTCAATAACCTGGCTGGCTCCAAGAAACATGTAGATATTCTTAATCGTTTGCGAAAAGCCCAGCAGGCTAAGGCTATTGAAATTCGTGATCTGGGTTTTTTGCCTGAAGGCCAAATCCATGGACGCAGCGGTGAGGATGCTCCTTACCAGATGGGTCATAACAAAAAGCGCTATCCTATGGAGCAGATCATGTCGGCAGCTGAGAAGGCTTCGAGATTGAAGCCCGAGCACACGCCTGAACTCATCAAGTTGCTTAAGGCAAAGGATAGTGCGGTGCGGTATTGGGCAGCCATGGGTTTACTGATGCGCGAGGAAGAAGGAGTTAACAAGGGGCAGGCTGCCCTGCAGACTGCCTTAAAGGATAAATCACCTGAAGTGGCTTGTGCGGCCGCTGAGGCCTTGGGGAGGTACGGTAAGGGCAGGGCCAAGACAGCAGCCATTGATACTCTGATGAAATATGCCGATGTCTCCAAAAACACGGTTTTTACCTCCATACTGGCGCTTAACGGCCTGGACTATACTGATAATGCCGCCAAGGACCGGCTTGAGACAATCAACCAGCTTCCGTCAAAAGGAGCGGTGACTCCGGCCCGAATGGGTAACTATATTCCCAATCTCCTATCGAAAATCAAAACCGATTTGGGGGGCACTGCTGAGGTAAAGCCAAAACGCCCCAGAAGGAACCGTAAGTAGGGATTAAGAAATATGGGCGCCTTTGGTTTCTACGTATACCGCATATAGAGATTGGCTGGCAGTCATAAAGAGCCGGTTGCGTTTGGTGCCGCCAAAGCACACGTTGCTGCAGATTTCGGGCAGGAGAATTTGCCCAATGCGCTTTCCTTCTTTTGGTTCAAAAACATGTACTCCATCGTAGCCGTCACCCACCCAGCCGGCACTTGACCAGATGTTGCCGTCTTCATCGCATCGGATTCCGTCAGCTTGACCAGCCTTGGTAACTTTACGTTTTACACCGTTTTCATCTTCCTTCTCCATCTCTAGATCCATGCTGGCAAAAACTTTACCGTTCTTAAGGCTGGTATTATTGATGATATCCCAAACCTTGATTTCTTTTTTGGCTTCGGGGTAATGCGATGAACCGGTGTCGGCCACGTATAGCTTTTTGTAATCGGGGCTAAAGCATAAACCATTGGGTTTAAAGATATCTTCAGTAACCTTGGTGAGTTTGCCCGTCTTCCCATCAATACGATAAACCGATTCCTTCTGGTGCGGCTGAACGTTGCCGGTATTAAACCGAGTGCCCTCATAATTCATCAGGCTTCCATAGCCCGGGTCAGTAAACCAGATGCCTCCATCAGGATGCACCACCGCATCATTAGGTGCGTTAAAGGGTTTGCCCCCAAAACCATCGGCTAAAACAGTGATCTTACCATCGTACTCGTAACGCACCACGCGGCGGTTGCCGTGTTCGCAGGAGATTTGTCGGCCGGTCCAATCAAAGGTATTGCCGTTACTATTGCCGCTGGGATGGCGGAATTTACTTACGTGGCCATCTTCCTCCAACCAACGCATCTGCACGTTATTGGGGATATCACTCCATAAAAGGTACTTACCCACGCCATTCCATGCTGGGCCTTCAGCCCAGAGCATGTCCGGGTTGGTGTAAAGTCGGCGAATCGGGGTATTGCCCAGTTTATATTTTGCAAAAGCCGGATCCAATACCACTACATCCGGTTCAGGATAACGTGTAGGATTTTTACCGGTCCAATCGCGTGGAGTGCCTTTCTTTGCAATTGCAGTACAGCCTGTGGCCGCCAATACAGCGGTTGAAAGAAATTTGCGTCGATCAAAAGAGCTTTGGGAAAGGGGTTTTGTTTCCTTCATGATAAGTGTGGGGTCTGCTTGAAAGCTTCTGATGAGCAGGCTCAATCGGCAAGAAAAAGCTGGTTCATTATGCCTCCATGGATTTGGATTAGCCCCGATGCCCCTGCTTGATGTCAATACTCTGCCTCGAATGTTGAGAGTGCGTCAGGATTTTCCTAAATCCGAACCCTTGGATATTTCGACTTCTGTAAACGAGCAAATCACAATGGTTAGTGATCGTCTTACACCGGGTGCAAGAGTGGCTCTTACCGTTGGTAGCCGGGGAATTGCGAATATTAAGGAAATCGTACTCGCAGTGCTTGGTGAACTGAAGGCTGCCGGAGTGAAGCCTTTTATTGTGCCGGCTATGGGAAGCCACGGTGGGGCTACTCCAGAGGGGCAGAAACGCATCCTCGAAGATTACGGGATTACAGAGGAAACGATGGGGGTCTCTATTGAGGCCGATATGGCAGCCCGGGAAATTGGCCGCACTTCAGACGGTATCCCTGCTTTCACCAGTAGTGCGGCTTTGTCTGCTGATGGCATTGTGGTGCTCAATCGAGTAAAGCCGCATACCGATTATTTCAGCGAGTCAATTGGCAGTGGGCTAATTAAGATGATGGTGGTGGGCATGGGGAAACACGATGGAGCCGCCAGTTTCCATCGAACGGCCGTTCATCATGGTTATGAGGGAACCCTCAAGATGTTGGGGCGTGTGGTTCTGGATAATGCCCCAATTCTCTTTGGAATCGGTTTGGTGGAGAACCAGTATCACGAAACGGTTCGGCTTGAAGCGGTATTGCCGGAGAATATTGAGCCCAAGGAAAAAGAATTTCTTGAGCAGTCAGCCTCCCTCATGCCTGGTTTACCTTTTGAGGAAATGGATCTACTGATAGTGGACCGGATCGGAAAGAATATCAGTGGCGTGGGGATGGATCCCAATGTCATCGGCCGCCATGCGCACCACTACAGTACCCTGTTAAATAATGAACTTAAGAGCACTCCGTTTATCCGCCGTATTTTTGTGCGCGACTTAACTCCTCAGACCCATGGTAATGCCATCGGGATCGGCTTGGCCGACGCTACCCACGTAAAACTGGTGGACCAAATGGATACTCAAAGTACCTTCATTAATGTAAGGACTTCTCTCACGCTCCATAGTGCCAAGTTGCCCATGTATTTTCCCAGTGACCGGGAAGCCATTTGCGCAATGCTTGATACCTTAGGTTTAGAAAAACCCAGTGAAGCTCGAATAGTTCGTATTTCCAATACCCTGGAACTTGCTCAGTTTGAAGTCTCGGAGCCTCTGGCGGAGATTGCTAAAAGTAATGATTGCCTTAGCTTGGAGTCAGATTCATTTGAATGGACTTTTGATTCAGAGGATAATTTGCAGGATCTATAGCCAAAACCCTCAAGGACTTTCGCGGCGAGAATTAGGGGCCTTCGATTTCGCAACTCGGCAACGCCTTCTTTAATTCTGCCACGCCCACGTCGGTGATTTGGCTGTTGTTGAACAAAATAAGTCTGCCGAGCTTCTGCAACTTGGCCAACTCCTGGAGGCCCGCGTCGGTGATTTGGGTGGTGTTCAAGTCAAGTGTTTCGAGCTTCTGCAACTTGGCGACTTCCTTGAGGCCGGAGTCGGTGATTTTGGTGAGAATTAAAATAAGCACCCTAAGATTCTGCAACTTGGCTAACTCCTTGAGGCCCGCGTCGGTGATTTGGGTTTGGTCCAAGTCAAGGACTTCGAGCTTCTGCAACTTGGCGACTTCCTTGAGGCCGGAGTCGGTGATTTTGGTTCCTCTTAAGGAAAGAGCGGTAACTTTTACCAAATCCGCCTCTGTTAGTTTGCCTGTCGGTTTCTTGAGTTCACTGCGAACCGCCTTCTCAAGAATAGGGTCTAGTGACTTCTTCCCACACCCCACCAACACCACCACCGCACATATCAAGAGGAGTTGTTTCATGGTTTTGAGGCTACATAAATTGATACAGGTTGGGTATTATAATAAATACCAAAGATTATAATAAAATAAACCCGAGAATTACTGAATCTAAACACTTCAGGCCCCGTATTTTTGATGGTAATAATAGGTCTCAGAGTTCAAAATCTCCACTTCAATATGATGAAAGTAATGCTGAAAATATCAGGTTTTCTTCTGCTTACAGTGGCATTGTCTGCTGCAGAGAAAATC
>CAJWKQ010000106.1 GCA_913041895.1 uncultured Verrucomicrobiales bacterium | reverse complement strand
CATTATCGCTCCCTCTTTTAACCAAAACCAGAAGTCGATTTATTTCTGAACTCGTTACTTCACGGCGGTAAGCACGACGCAGAAAAGTCTTCAGGAATGATTCAGCTGCTCTTCGCCGTAAATGACGATCAATTGGATATTTAAAATATTCTTCCTGAAAAGCTGAGAGTGAATCAAATTCTTGCCCAATCTCACTTTCTGGTTTGACTATAACTTTAGAAGCAATTTTCTCAGCAGCGTTAATATATTTTTCCAATAACAACGGTGAAACGGTCAAAACATCTCCTATGTTGTCAAAGCCATGCCCAGAATCATCAGCGGGGAAATCATTCGCTGGTTCGAAATCTACATACATCAAGTCCCGAACCACATTGTTATATTCGGTTCGGTTGAGTCGCCGAACTGTTACTCTACCGGGATCTGGAGGAGACGATTTATAAAATTTGTCGAGAGTATCCCGTGTCCATCCAGCCAGTAACTCCTGTTCGCTTTTTGATGGCCTTTTTTTAATGTTTTCCGGCGGCATTTCACCGGCAACAATAAACTTATAAAGCTGCTCCCACAAACGATACCCCTTCTGTACATCTCTTTCTGTTTGGTATTGGTCTAAAGCTAAGCCTCCCTTCTCTTCGCCATCCCCGTGGCACTTATAACAGTAGCGTTCAAGTATCGGCAAAATATCTTTAGCAAATGTTGCCTTGTTAATATCAGCACCCAAGACTGAAAAAATGGAGAAAATAAGATAGAATATTAATAGACTAATCTTCATTACATTACTAGCCAAGCTCAGAAGGTAATTATCAAATGCAATTTAGATGAATAATTCCCGCACAGGAATTCCCAAGTCAGTAATCGGAACCGGCCTGTCACCTGCATATAAATTTTTTGAAGGATTAATGCCCATAGCCCAATGAATTGTTGCAAATAAATCGGGTACAGTGATCGGCCTTTCGATAACTTCTTTTCCAATTTCGTCCGTGACTCCGATTGATCTTCCGTGATTGAGATCACCCCCGGCCAACGCAACTGTAAATGCCGAAGATTGATGCCCCCTTCCCCCTCCCGCATCAAATTCAGGTGGTCTCCCGAATTCCGTCGACACCACGATTAATGTCTTTTCGAGCAATTTGTGTTTGATTAAATCCTTTACCAGAGTAGCCAACCCTTGATCAAGTTGCTGGATTAGAAGATGTTGTTTTAATTGACCATCATTATGTGTATCCCATCCAGTACCATTGACAAAATTCAAATTAAACGACACTTCCTGAAACCGAACCCCCCTTTGAATCAATCGGCGCGCCAATAAACAGCGTTGCCCAAACTCACCACCATAAGCGTTTCTTAATGTCGCCGATTCTGACCCCAGATCAAACGCATTCATAAAGCTGCCTCCAGACATTTTCTGAGATTTTTCTATAGTAGAATCGTAATCTCGAATCACAGAATCTTTGGGGTTGCGAGCAATAAAAGCTTTTCGTGTTTCTGACAAAAGCTGATTCCGAACAGACTGTCTTGCTGTGGAAATAGATTTTGGGCGAGCGAGCCCCGCTGGTCCGTGCTCGGTACTGGTTAAATAAACAAACCCATGTTGAGCCCCAAGGAAACCCGGCCCGCGAGTTAAATTGGGGTACCCCATTAAAACATACCCGGGAACGGCCTCATCAAGAGCTCCTTTTTCATGAGCAATAACTGAACCGATAGATGGATAAACAATAGTCCCACTAACCGGTCGACCCGTATGCATTTGGTTGGTTGCTGCGGCATGCTCATCCACAGTCTTATGGTGAACTGTACGAAGTAATGAAAAGTGCTCCATCAAACCTGAACATTGTTTAAGGTGCTCGCAAACACGCAACCCAAAGACACTCGTTTCAATTGAATCATAATACGAACCCGGTTTCTTAATCTTTGGATCGCCCTTGATTTTAGGGTCCCATGTGTCTATTTGGCACGCTCCACCACCCAGCCATATATGTATACAATGCTCAACTTTACCTGAAGCAAAGTCAGGCAGTTTAGCCGCAGATACAGAAAAAGGGACTAAGGATGCTCCAGCTACACTTGTTAAAAAATCGCGCCGATCAATCATGGTAGGAAAATAAATTCCGGTGAATTAATTAATGCGTAAACAATATTCTCAAATCTTCTCCGCCAGTCCGATTTTAACATACTGGTTGGCCGATCACCCTCCAGCACAAGACGTTCAATTTCTATTTTTATTCGATTCGCTTCTTCCGAAAGATGATTATTCCAGGAAACATCCAACACTGTCTCCTGTACTGCCACCGGCTTAGCATCCTTGACTATTCGATCCATATAACCCGGGGTGATGTGACTCTTCATCACCGACAACTCATGTCCGGTTGGGTTTCTAGAAAGAACCCGTACGTATAGTTTTTCAATTAATGCGCCGGGATCTTGCTTTTGGAGCGCCATTTTTGTAAATGCACTGTCATCAGATAATTGAGTAATTCTTCGCCCAACAACCCCATTTGCAATAATGGATGGCTGAAGAATATTAGGCTCTTCATCCCTTGAGTTTGATGCGTCTTGACGCGTATCTCGCCAACCAAATATTTGTAGGGCATCCACAATAGTTTGAGCCCTTGGAATCGCAAGGGATGGGCGATCACGCTCATTGGAGAGTGAAGTGAACTCCCAAGATTTCCTAGGGATCCCTAGATTTAAAAATGTAGAAACCGTCCCTCTACCATTAATATCTAATGTGAGAGGCTCCACTGCCATTTCTTTTCCTGCTACTGAAAATAGTGAATCTACTATTTGCTCAGCAGACATCCTTCTACGCACAGGGCCCGAAATAAAATGACCACCAGAATTCCTCGTCTGAATATCCAGTGAATCAATTTGGCGCTGATAGACATGTGAATTTAGAATCAATCTTGCTATATACTTGAAGTCATAACCGCTAAAGATAAACTCACGTGAAAGCCATTTCAGCAATTCAGGATGTGATGGCACTGCTTCTTCCCAATCATCAACCGGATCAACCAAACCCCAGCCTAGATACCTTTTCCATATGCGGTTAACCATCACCTCCGAGAAACGCTTTGCATTTCCCTCCGTAATCATGGATGCCAGTCTCGCTCTTGAATCACTAACCTTCAGCTGCCCTAGTGATCTGTCGATAAAAGGCCATTTTGGAGCAACTGACACACCAGGCTTCAAGGTAACCTCGACTTTCGACTTATGACCAGGAATCAAGGGTACACTGCTTGTCGATGGAACCTTTAACGCGCCCCTTTGCAGCATCGCAGCAATACTAAAAAGATCCTCTTGATTGAATGAATGAAAAGGCGCGTCATGACAACGTGCACATTTCATCTGCATCCCCAAAAATGCCTGGCTAACTATCTGTGCTTTTGCAGCCATCGGAACGTCATTTTGCGTCGCCACACTAAATCCAGAAGTACCCCCATAATATCGGCTACCCTCCATCATCACCAACTCGCTCACAAACCTGTCCATGGGCTTGTTATCTTGGAAAGATTCGTGAATCCAAAAACGAAAAGGCCCCGTATTATTGAGTTTTGGTTTAACGATATTTGGGTTTTCAGCCAATACATCCTGCCAATAACTTGTCCAATGATCCGCCCAGCCCAAATCATCATCCAGATAGCGCTCAATAGCCTTAGCTCTCTTGTCAGAGCCCTTGTCTGCCATGAATTCCCAAAAAGACTCCACTGTTGGAACGACACCAACAACATCCAAAGACACACGCCTAAGGAATAAGTCATCATCAACGAGAGGCAGGCCTGCCCTGCCACCCTTATTTAGTTTTGCGTTGATAAAATGATCAATCTCATTTGAAGCAGAATATCCAGGAACAGGTTTCGGAACAGTCACATGAATATTTTTTTCAGCCCACTGGCGGAGGCTCTCATGTTTACCTTGCCATTTTTCAACTTCTTTCAATCCAACTGAAGCTCGCCTCTTTAAGTTAAAAAGCCTAATTCGCTCTCTAGACGCATAGAGGTACTCATTCCAGCCATTATCAGTTAGTATAATTGCTGATTTAGGTGATATTAATTGAAACGGTTTTCCTTTAGCCGAGAAAGCCAAACATAATTCCCCTGTTTCCGGACGCCGTTTTCCTGTTCCGCCAACAAAAGCTTCGAGCAATAAATGCACCTCTTTCCCATCGGATTGATATTCAACCACTACCTCCTGCATCCCAGGCCTTAAGAGTCGAGTTGCGGGCCCTAGGTTTTCCGGGTTTTTGGAAACCTTGCCATGAGCGCTGGTATTCGTGGATGCCTTTTTAAGTGAAGCAATCTCCTCTCCGTTGATTTTTAATCGGGAAGATGTGCGAGATCTCAGTAGTAACTTAACTTGACCCTTGGGCAGCACTGCCCGTGTCTGCGCACGAAGCAAAAAAACGTCTGAGCGATCAACAATAATTCCTTTGCCGTTATATTTATTAGGAAGATAGGGAATAGCAAACGCAGGTTCGTGGAATGATTCAACAGGATCAGAGGCAATGAGATCCCAATTTTCAGAAACACCTTCATGTATATCTATATTCACATGATTGGCTGGAGCTTTACTAGGATTATCAATAAATCTGGGTGCATCAAATTTATAGCGCATTTTCATCCGTGAATCGGGAACTGCGTGGCGGTAAATAGCCACTTCATCAATACCCCCTTGCAAGGTAACTGCCTGCCCTCCTCCCATGGACGATCCGATCCAAACTTCATCATTCCCAGTCCAAGGCTCATCAGCAGTCTCTCCACCCTTGTCCCACACCCCTTTCACTGGAAGACCATCTATATACCCGCGAATACTTTTAGGATCACCATAGGTGTAGGAAATAGCCACATGATGCCACGCACCTAAAGTAAAACCGCTACTAGAAGTCCACCGATGCCAATCACCGTCTTCTTTATTTGCTTTATTACGAAAGAGAAAACTAATACCTACCTTGCCTCCCTTTACGCTAGTAAGACGGAGCGAATAATTCTGATTATTGGACGGCATACCTGAATTTTGTGTTCGCCCTTTCCCGATAATATATGAATAGGTGCCGACAGATATCGGATTTACCCACGCCTCCAAGGTGATGGAATCACCATTATTGAAATCCAGAACGCTGTTGCTACCAGGATCCTTTAGGCGAAGATATTGCTGCCCTCCGCGCAATCGAATGGCCTTATTATCAGAATTAAAATACGGGTAATACTTTACACGCGGCCCCGGGCTAGCCATATCAACCTTACCTACAATATCTGCAGAAAGATTACCCACCTTTGATGGAGTACGGGTTCCATCAATATTATTAAAACGGAAATACAGGGAAGGCTTATCCTGCAGAATCATTTCTTCATATTTATCTGCCTTCAAGCTGAAGAACAAATGCATCCAACAGAGAACAATAAAGAAATTCTTAGACACGAGAGGATTCTCGCCTAATACAACAAAAAAACAAGGCCCAACTATAAGTTGGGCCTTCGCAAATCCTAACTTTAACTAAGCCTTTTCCTTAATATTCAACCAAGTATGTACATGTGGTTTTCCGCGGAAATACCACAACATCGCTGGTCCTTCCACCTGCCAAACATCCCACACCTTATCTTTGCCGATATTTTCATCCTTATAATAGGCGATGTGCAGATTCTCAAAACCGTTTTTCTCAATCAGTTTCATGGACTCGTCGACATCCTTTTTACGAAATAGCGCGAGCATATCCTTCATAACCTCCCGCATTAATTGTTGCTGATCTTTGCTCATATCAGCTGTGCGCAACCCGGGCAGCCCTTTCTTTTTGCCGGTTAATTCAACAGTTTTAGTACCGCGCTCCCCTCGTGATTTTCCGAGTAGTGCAGCTTTACGCTGTTTCCCATCAAGCGCCTGAAAAAGTTCATTAGGCCGCTTTGCCTGGAACCAGTAGGCATTGCCCTCGTGATCTGCCTTCTCGTTAAAACTCTTTGCCGCATGCCCGTAGAAGATAGGTCCACCAAAGGCTGTGCCTTCTAGCGAATCTCCGTCACATCTTCTAGTCATATGCCTTCCAGTGAAGACCATTTCAAATTTACCACTTCCGGGTTTTCCGAAGATTGCAATGGCACTATCGCCAAAATCACCGGGCTTTGAATCATGCTCAACTTGGTCAAACACCGCTTTCCTATATTCAGGGCTATGAAGCCCATTGAAGATATCTTTCACCAGATCAATTTGATCATCCTCCATATCTCCAACAGCCAGCTTTTTCTGAATATGCCAGTTATTCTCCACGCGATTGCGCAAGGGGTGCTCCCACGGAAAACAAATAGACTCACGTTGCTTATCTGTGAGCGTCTTGTAAAGCTGAGCAACCTGTGTCTCTGGCTGAACCTTTACCTTTTTTGCTAGGGCAGATGGAGCAACCACTGTTGCTGCAATGCCGGCACTTGCGGTCCTTAGAAAATCACGACGAGTCGGATCATTTTGCACTAAGAAATTATTTTCAGAATCAGCCTTCATGGACAAAAGCCTAGATGTTTTGCTACTGCTGGCAAATTGTTTTTTACCTCGATTTTCAATACTCAGAATGAATCTATAATCATGGTGAGGATAACCTATGGTTAAGAGGCTTGCCCGAAGAGAATACGACTAAACTGAAGGCAAGAGTGAAATCCAACAGGGTTCTTAAAACACTACTTCCTAGCTTCGGGTGTAATGGTCAAATTCACTTTTTTGCCTTTTCTAATGACAACCACCTTTAATGGTTTGCCAATCTTGATGCCATTTAAGGCTTCAGTGTAATCGTAGATATTTGAAATTTTAGCCGATCCAAACTGGATGACAAGATCCCCAGATTTAATCCCGGCCTTGTCGGCAGGGCCTCCCGGCCGCACATCATTAATCAGTAAGCCTTTTTCATCCGAAGCGTAATCAGGAATGACACCAGTATAGGCCTTTAAACCACCCCTGCTTCGGCCACGATTGCCTCGCTCTACCTTGATGTAATCCGGGCGTTTCATGTCGCCGGCCAAATCCATGAGTAATTGAGCAGTAAACTTAGCCAAGCGCTCCATGTCTTCGTAGTTCAAGGTATCCGGATCATCGGTCGGTTTGTGGTAATCCTTATGAAGACCGGTAAAGAGACAGATTGATGGAACTCCCTTGGGATAGATTGAAGTAATGTCGGTTGGCTGGTAAGGATCATCCTGCAGTTTCAGGCTGAAGCCAGCGGCTACATTGCGTTTTTCAACCATCTTCTTCCACACACTCGAAGTACCCATTCCTTGCATGATTAACTCATTCTTTTTCATTCGGCCCACCATGTCCAAATTGATATAGGAAGTAACCTGCTTGAAAGGAATAGGAGGGTTCTTGGCATACTGGGCTGAACCTAAAAGTCCTAGCTCTTCACCTGTCCACCAGCAAAAGATAATGCCGCGTTTAAATTTATCGGGATTCTTTTCCCGCTCTTGAGCCAAGTAGGCAGCTAATTCCAGAAGCGTCACTGTTCCTGAAGTGTTGTCATCAGCCCCATTATGGATACTGCCGGGATTACCCCCTTTAGGCTGCAGGGATCCATCATTGTAACCCAAATGATCGTAGTGAGCACCAATCATCACATATTCAGGGTTATCGGTGTTAATGCCGGGTGGAAGTACTGCTATTACATTATTATCATTGCGCTCCACCTTCTTTACCGCGGCCGATATCTTGATTTTTACACCCGGCAAAGTGAACCCATAGGGAACATGAGGATTTTCCTTATCCAAGCCATCTTGAAGTTTCTTAATACCCTCCTTACCCGCAGCAGCAAAAATGGTATTTGCTAGCTTATGGTTACCCGACAAAGCAACCACCCCACTGCTGGCAGCGCTTCTATCCAGATTGACCGGAATGAGTTTATTGGAATTCTGGGAGTTCGGCCCACCGACAATGATAATACCTTTGGCTCCCTGCCGTCCAGCAACCGTTGCCTTGTACTGAAGAGCCGCACTACGCATTAATTTCTGGCGCCTTCCCTGCTCCACTTCCTCAGGAACATAACGTAAAACCAAAACCACTTTATTGGTGCAATCCAACCCCGCATAAGAATCGTATCCCACACCCGGCTTCCCGGCGACCGCAAGGCCGTAGCCAGCAAAGACCACTTCACTTTCGACCTTTTTATTTACCGTGAAGGATAAGGGGCTAAAATCTTTGCCCACCTCAAAGCGGGTTTCCTTTCCTTCCTTATCAATAACCACCAGCTCATTCTTTGCCTCAATCACATCCACTCCAAACTTGAACGACATAGGGTTAAGGTAAGACTTGCTTTTACCTGCTGGGGTAAACCCTAATGCTTTTACCTGATCAATAATGTAGTCGGCAGCCTTTTTAATACCGGGTGAAGCTGTATAACGACCTTCCAATTCATCAGAAGCCAGATATTCAACCTGAGTCCTCATATCCGCTTCGGTAATGGCTGGCTGGAGTTTACCCTTAGTAGCGACATGCAGTTGTTCCTCCGGCAAATCCAGAGGGGTAACTTCAATTTTTTTGGACCGGCCCAAGGCAGACAAGGCAACTTTATGATTCCACTTTCCGATAAAAAGCTGTGACTTTTCATTCTCGGTTCGAGTAGAAGTCCACATTAATTGATCGCCGTCTGGAGAAAAGACCGGCAACCCATCAAAACCCTCAGTGGAAGTCACCCTAACAGGCTCACGTGTCCCTGCTGCATCGACCAGATATACTTCAAAATTCTCAAATCCCAGTTTATTGGAAGCAAAGGCAACATACTCCCCGCTGGGATGGTAATAGGGCGCCCAGGACATGGCCTTAAATTCGGTAAGCCGCTTAATATCTGTCCCATCAATTCTCATGGTATAGATATCTGCCGTATCGCCTTTCTCAGAAAAATGACGCCAGATAATTCGCTTGCCGTCAGGCGAGAAAAAAGGCCCTCCATCGTATCCAGGCAGATAGGTCAATCGCTTCTGCCCTGTCCCATCTGAATTCATGATGTATATCTCTCCAAAATAAGACAGGTCATACTTCAGCTTCACCTTTTCTTTATCGGTGAAATCATTACGGCCGTAGGCATCCCTTATGGAACAGAAAACAATTTTACTTCCATCCGGAGAATAAGCTCCTTCCGCATCATACCCCAAGGCTGATGTTAAACGCTTTAGACTTTTACCATCTGGTGTTGCTGTAAAAATATCGATACGCTCATCGTAATCCCATGAATAACGTCTGGTTTTTCCGGAAGCCCTGAAATCAAGTTCTGCTTTTTGTTTTTTAACAGCATCAGGATCGACGTGAGAGCTGGCAAAAAGTACTTGCTTGCTGTCCGGATGAAAAAAGGCACATGTCGTTTTGCCTGAACCGGGTGATACGCGAACAACATCGCCCGACTCCAAGCTCATGGTGTAAATCTGATAAAAAGGGTTTTCCGGTTCACGTTCGCTTTGAAAAATGATGTTTTTACCATCAGCGGAAAAATAACCTTCACCACTCCTGCGCCCTTCAAAGGTTAATTGCCGCACCCTCGAAAGAAACTGCTCTTCAATTTTTAAATTATTTTCGGACTTCAAGGATATCGACATCCCAAGGATCATGAACCCTGATAATAGAATATTCTTATTCATTTAAATGTAATGGTACTATTTCGTTTCTTTAATTTTTGTAATGGTCCCAAACATATGCCCTCCGGCCTCGCCGTGCTTCCATGTTCCTGCATATTTTCCATCATCAATGACGATATGAGCGCTAAAAGTTCCCAGTAGCGGTATTTTGAGATTGTCCATCTCTATGACCGGCGTCTTCCCGGCCCATTTTATGGGTACTGGGACCGGTAAAGTTACATCCTGCTTTCCGTATTTAATGCGTGCTTGAAAAATCCAAGTATCACTTTTGGTTAATTTTTTGACACTTTTTATTGTGTATTCTTCCTTAGCTGGAATTCCTTCCTGACCATCAATAGTAAATACTCCAACAAATTTACTGCCTGTAAGCATTTTCGCCAATGCATCATTCCGCTCCTTGTCGTTTGCGTGAATCAGGTGCACACACGAAAAAACCAAAATTACCGCTAAAACCAATCGCATGGACACATCATTATCCAACAGTCGCAAGGTGCAAGAAAAACCCAGCAAATCATTGATTTACTGGGTTAAATTTTGGTGGAGCCGAGGAGATTTGAACTCCTGACCCCCACACTGCCAGTGTGGTGCTCTACCAACTGAGCTACGACCCCACGAGGGGGCGCAGTATGCTAAGAAAGGCCCAGAAGCGTCAACCCCCCATTAACTGATAATATCGTGAACCACATGCCCATGTACATCAGTTAAACGGAAGTCGCGTCCGGCATGCCTAAAAGTAAGTTTC
>CAJWKQ010000105.1 GCA_913041895.1 uncultured Verrucomicrobiales bacterium | reverse complement strand
GGATGATGCCCACAGATTGCTTGGTGGCTGATTGGTATTTTGTGCGAAAATATTGCTGCACATCTCCCTTGATCTTTTCGTCTTGGCTTAAGATCCATAGCACCAGAAACAGGGCCATCATCGCGGTTACAAAGTCCGCGTAAGCTACCTTCCATGCTCCTCCTCCACCGCCTGCCATAGTACTTGTGCTTTCTTTTAATTAGGGTTGGTTAAAAAAATATAGGTTATCATCCGCCCGATTTGAGCAACGTTTCAAGATCGCCTGATCCCATTCGTACGTCCTCGCCGAGTTCTCTGCGTCCTACTTCACAGGCAACAAGGGGAGGTAGTCCATTGGCAAAACTGATTACAGAGGACTTGATGACCTTCATGTAAGTTATTTCTGCATGTCCATTGAAATCGCAATTGGTCGCAAGGGGAGCGACCATACAATAAGATCCAAAGATTCCAAAAAATGTACCCGCAAGTGCTGTTGCAATTCCGGCACCTACAACGGCGGTATCACCACCGATTTTATACATCATAACTACAATAATACCCAACACAGCTGCTACAATCCCAAAGGCGGGGAGGGAGTCAGCTACCTTCGTCATAACCATTACGGGTTGGTGATGTTCTTCTTCCATGGTATGCAAACTCTTAGCCATAAGAGGCTCTAGCTGGTCAGGCTTAATACGGCCATCAACGATGGGCTTGAGTCCGTCGGCAAGATACTCTAGTGCGTGGTGATTGCCGTGAAATTTAGGGTATTTTTGAAAAAGCGCACTGGCCTCAGGGTTCATGACATGTTCTTCCAAGGCAATCATTCCGCCTTTGCGGCCCAGTTGGAACAGTTCATACATACACTGAAACAGCTCCTCATAATCGGCTTGACTGAAAGGGGCTCCTTTAAGGGTTCCAAGTGCCTGTTTAAATACCCCTTTTAATACGTTCATGGGGGCCATAACAACCATGCTTCCGATTACCATTCCACCCAGTGAGATAAACTCATTTACGTGGAATAGGCTGCCAACGGCACCAAAGTTTAAGCCGCTTCCGCCACCGGCCGCCATGGCAAATCCTACGGAAACTCCGCCAAAGATAATAATGAATCCTACGATAACTAGCATTGGTATTCTTTCTGTTGGTTAAATTGTTCGTTGTTGCCTGATTAAAAAACTTCGTAATGACAAAACAGCTTCAGTGTTAATTTGGCAAACTCGCGACTCACTTATATTTAATAGCTCAGCCACATCTTTCATTCTTAATCCTTCATAATGGAAAAGCAATAGCACCTTTTGCTGTTGCCTGCCAAGCTGTTGAATCCGATCGCGAATGAGTGCATGGAGTTCTCTTCGTCCCGTGCTTTCCCCTGGATCCTCCTGTGTAATATCGGCTGTGTATTGATTATCAGCGTGTGAGAATTCGTCTTCCCCTTCCATTAATTGATGAAGAGGAACAAAAATTACTGGGCGTAGATTATCCAGCAACGCACGGTACTCTTCGATTGTTGATCCTAAACGTGTGGCGATTTCTTCTTCTTCGGGCTGGCGATTCAGTTCAATACGTAGGGATTCAATAGTATTCTCTAATTCCTTCCTGCGGGAATACACGGTTCTCGATAAGGGCTGTGATTTACGGATTTCGTCCAGTATTGCACCTCGAATACGCATCCGTGCGTAGCTTTCAAATGACATTCCAGCTGTAGGGTCAAATCCATGTGCTGCCTGAATAAGTGAAAGGCTGGCAATGTTCTTTAAGTCATCTATGTCTACTGTTACTCGAACAAGAGGCGCAAACCGATGAACCATTTGGCTGATCACAGGTGCGTAGGTTTCCAATAACTCTTCCTCTGTCGATTCGGTTAGCTTTACCTTTTGGTACGCCCGTGCGGCTTTAGACTTAACGGGCCGGCCCTCTTTATGGACACTTTGCTTTTCTGGATTGGCCGTTGTTTGGGGCATTATTTGGGTTCCTTTTCCCTAATTAAGTTAAGTCTGGCTCCTTAAGTTGTTCAGCTTCACGTTCTGCTTCAGCAGCAGCAGCATTCTGTGCGGCTATTGACTTAAGTTCGTTCTTTTCCACCTCGGCGTACATCAGACTACGCAGCCATAGGGTCATCCACCAATGTCCTATGATTCCGAAAGCAAGTGATGCTACAATTGCGGCAAGGAGGATTTGATCCCAAGTGTTACCAAATCCAAACCCTAGGATAGCAACGGTACAAAAACCTATTGCTCCCGCGGCTAGTGTCCCTGAGCGAATCATTGCGCTCCTCCTTTCGGCGCCACCATCACTTGCACTAGTACCATAGATGCCTCTGCTTTGGCGAGCAAGTAGGACTCTGGATTTTGCTTGGACATATTGAAACGGGGTTTTTCCCGGATTTCACGGTTTTTGGTTTCATATCTCACACTCGGCACCCGGTTTAAATATGATAAGAGATGGTCGCTCTTAAGAATATAACGATGATAAGAACTAAAGTTTTGAAAAATATCAGGTGAGCGGTTTTGGGTGCTTGGGAAATACAGTCCAATAGCTTGTCCTTGAGTATTAACTAGGGCAGCTCCGCGGAATCCGTTTGAGCGATCAATCTTTTTGAAATTTGCATCATCAATAAATCTTTCTAATTGGGTAGCGGGGCTACTTCCGGATGCTGGCTTGCTCAAAGAATCCTCGATTATTTGCGAGAGGCGCTTGAGTTCCTTTTCCCAGGAAGCAATGGCGGGCAGTACGGACACTCTTAATAATGCTTGATGGTGTTCCGCTATGTCTTTAGTGGGTGGAGCTTTTTGAATTAGTTTGTTGTCAAGCACGAACCAGCTTCCTGCAGTATAATATACCTTCTTTTCCCCATTCTCGTTTTGTCGGTCTGATTCTTCGAGCCACTTATGATTGATTGTGTCATACCAAAGATCTGTTTTTAGTTTATATATCCTTGGAGGGTGTTGGATAGAATCGTTGTCGAGAGTAACCCAGCTTCCGACACCATGTTTCTGAGCTCGATTCTGGGTATCTGGTTCAGTTAGCCACTTATGATTGATTGTGTCATACCAAAGATCTGTAGCCAGTTCATAGCCAATTTTCATATCTACTGAGCTCAAAAGAGGATGTTTTGCGCGGAGAGCTCCGCGAAGGCGTTCAAGGGTTACGGACTGTAATTCCCTCAGTTTTGTTTCACCTTGACTAGAAGCATGAAGCTCATGATTTGAAGTTAATTCGTCATCCAAATATCTTTCGAATTGAAAAACGATTTGATCACCCAAAACAGGCATATTGAGAGTAAAAAATCTTGGATCTGCCTGCGCGCCAAGAATGCCTTGAATGCGTGTAGCTGTTCTTGCAGGTATCGGCTGAGGTCCAGAATTAGAGTCTGTCATTTGGTAGCCCAATATTTTAACAGGATCGCGCAACCGTGTGCTATGACTGGAACTAATGGCGAGAGCTGGAAAATCATAATTCCCTTCTATTTTGAGGAGCAAATACTGGTTCAGGTTACCCGAAACAGGGACAACTTTTGCCGGGAAGGATCCGTTTTCCGTGGTGATTTGAAAACGATTGCCGCTCTGAGCTAAATGCTTACCTGTAACGACAAACCCATCCCGAGAAACAAAAAATCCGGTGCCCCAGTCGACGATTTTGGATGTCTGTTTTGTTTGTTCTTTTCCCACAGGGATTTGTGGAGGAGGCAAATTCATATGGCTCTTTTCAGTTTGGGCAATAGCTCTGGCAAAATGAACCTGCTCGGGGGTTAGAACGCTATTCACTAGAGCCAAGGCCTGTTGAGCTGCTGGCTGTTGTTGCTCAGCAGCCAATGTCCACCAAGCGCTGGCTTGGACAGGATCATCTCCGCCCAGAGTAGTAATTTTTGGTTTATTATATAGGGATTGCTGGGAGAGTAATTTTCCAACGACTCCCAAAGCAAATTGTACATGCTCTTTAGCTACATAAATGTCGAGAGTTCTTAATGAAGGTTCTGTATCACTTTTTCTGTATATCACCGAGGTTTCGGAAAGCACGGCATTTTGGCGTGGATTGAGTGATACCATTTTTTCGACGAATGTTGAAGCTGGGTGCTTAATGGTGAATTCTTCGGGAATATCTATACTAATAAGTGTTCCAGCTTTTCGCCCCTGATAATAGAATAAGCCGATGTTGTATTGGCTAGGAGCATGCCCCATGCGGGCTGCTATTTTATAGTGCATGAAAGCGCGTGCCATATTTTGCTTGGTGCCTCGGCCGCTTTCATAAAGTTGTGCGAGATTGTAATGGGAATCGGGTTGAGGATGAGAGACTGCCTGTTGCAGCCAATATTTGGCTTTAGTTGGATCGGACGGAACACCTTGACCTTGTAGATACATGATTCCTAATGCGTGAAGTGCCGGACCGTAGCTCTGTCGGGCGGCGAGCAGGAAGTGGTCGTGTGCATCACGTAGATAGCGGTTTTCCTTAGGTGAAATGACTTTGTCATTATTCGAGTCCCATTCTTGGAATTCCTCTTCTGTGAGTGACTTAGCTGTTATTTCAATGCCGAAATTATAGTATAGAATTCCTAATTGGTGATAGGCACTCACAATTCCCTGCGCGGCGGCACGTTGTAGGTAGAACTCAGCTTGCTTACTGTTTGGTGAGACAGGATTCGTTCCTCCAGGAAGGCCGTTTTGATATATCCTTCCCAAATTGTATTGGGCAATCCCATGTCCTTGTTGTGCGGCGCTGGTATAGTATGAAACTGCTTGAGATGGGTTTTTGGGTACGCCCCTGCCGGTTTCGTATAAATAGGCTAAACTTGCTTGTGCACGGGCATGCCCGGCTTTAGCTGCTTGAAGGTAAAGTTGAGCCGCCTGTTTATCGTTGCCTACCTTCTGACACATCAGGCCCAGGTTATATGTGTCCGAGGCAGTATTGGCCATGGTGCCAGTGCTGTAGGGATTTCGGGTTTGATTTGGTTTCAAACCTTCTATATTGGGGGAGCCATGATGGACCAATGGATAATATATCTCTGACTTGGCATGGAATAATCTTTCAGCAAGTTGTTTTGCATTAATCTCATTGTACCCTCGCCCAAGGTAGTAAGTCTTGAGATCGCCCATGATTTTCTCATATCGGTCGCGCATATCATCGTCGGCCTCAAATTTGATCCAGTATCCGAACTCGGAAGAATTTAGTGGAGGAGCAGGTATACCTGCCGCTAGATTCACTAATAACGCAAAGGGTCCTGTGATTAAGGGCTTTACTAATCTTGGGGTGGGTGTTGGTAAATCCTGACCTCTCTTAGGCAAAGAAGTTGGAATGTTTACTGGAAGTGCTGAATTGTACTTTGTTCGCACTGTGTTGAGCCACTTCGCAGCCCATGTTCTTCCACTAGATTCAAGGGGATCGTCTTGGGCGGCAAATAGCTGCGCCTCGGGGATCAGCCCTAAGCATAACAACACTACAATTCGCAGATGTGGTTTCATCGCTACTCTATTTTTTTGAGCCTTCATCAACTGATACACACAGCTCGTCGTGCGAAATAGCAGCAAATGTCGGGCCAATATGAATTTTAATAAAATAGGACGAAATATTTAAAATTATCAAAATTTAAGCCATCAATTATATCTATAGTGAGAGTTTTATTAGTTTTTATCATAAAAATGTGTTTTTTAAATCAATTCAAAGAATCAGTTATAACTATTTTAAATAATGTTCTCTATACAGGGAGAATGGCATGGGTATTGCTGCTCGCGATGCATGATCGACGGATTGTTTGCTAGCGCCAACTATCAGGGTGTCAAAAAGATGCTTGATGCGACCGTGTTGCGTCAGGAGGCGATTGCCAGCAATTTGGCGAACATTGAAACCCCCAACTATAAACGAGTGGATGTATCACCTGCTTTTGCGTCTGAATTATCAAAAGCCATTCAGGGTGGTGGAGTAAAATCCGTTCAACAACTCAAGCCCACTATTTCCGTTGATGACATGGCTGTTGCACAGAATCGAGACGGCAACTCAGTCCAGTTGGAAAAGGAATTAACCTACCTGCAAAAGAACATGGTGGCTCACCGGCTCCAAACCCAGATGATTACTGGTAGTCTAAGTAAACTTAGGTCCGCAATTACAACCCGTTAAATTTTATATTTATGTTGAATCTAAATATTCTCCCGGGAGCTGATAGTGCTGCTTCGGCCATTCAGGCCGAGAAAGTGCGCATGGAAGTCATCGCGCAAAACATTGCTAACGCAAATACGACTAGTACTCCTGATGGAGGTCCTTATCAGCGTCAGATGGTGCGCTTTGAGACGATAATGAAGAATGAATTTGATACAAGTAATGCCGTTCAGGAGGTGCGTGTGGCGGGAATTGAAAAAGATACGCGTCCTGCACGATTGGTTTACCAACCTGGGCATCCGGATGCAGATCCGGAGTCTGGCATGGTGAAATTTCCCAATGTGAGTGTTCATGAAGAGATGGCTGATTTGATCAGTTCTTCAAGGGCAACAGAAGCTAATCTGGCTATCATTCGTACGGCGCGTCAAATGGCGTTGCAAACCCTTGATATTGGAAAGTGAGATTAAAACAACTTTGAGATAAGATATAATTATGGTTCCGGTCCAAATGAATCCCATGGCAGCACAGGGGCTGACGGATATGTACCGTCAGCAACGTGCAATTGTGGAGCAATCTCGGGAAATTCAAAAAGCTGCTCAGACAGGACAGGTAGAATCTACCCAATCTACACAAGCGGTTGTAGCCGTGCAGGGTGCGGGTTTTGGAGATGTGCTCAACCAATTTGTAGGAGAGGTTAATCAGAAGCAGCTTGCATCTTCTCAAGCAGTCAATGACTTGATTTCAGGTAAAGACATACCCTTGCATCAAGCTATGATTACCATGCAGGAAGCGGGTGTGGCTTTTCAACTCATGGTGGAAGTCCGCAATAAATTACTGGAAGGATATCAGGATCTGATGCGTATGCAGATTTAGTCCTTTTTTAAGCTAACCCCAAATCGACGGATCGAACAATGGAACAACTTAGAGCATTAGCCGCACAATTAATGACCATCTGGTCTCAATTGGGTGTGAACCAAAAATTGACCGTGGCTGCCTCAGGCTTGCTTGTGGCCGCGACTCTAGCGGTGGTGGTATTTTTTACCAGCCGTACTGACTTTACTCTTCTTTATGGTGGCCTTGCGCCCAAGGATGCTGGGGATGTTGTAGCTTACCTTGAGGAAAATAGTATCGAATATGAAGCTGGTGCCGGTGGTACTAGTATAAAGGTAGCTCGGGACAGGGTTCACAGCTTGCGTATGACTCTTGCCAGTCGAGGTTTGCCGAAATCCTCAGGCGATGGAAAGGGTTATGAATTGTTCGATGAGAAGAGTACTATCAGTATGTCGGACTTTGTTCAGCAGGTTAATAAGAAGCGGGCGATTGAGGGAGAGCTCGGCCGAAGCATTTCCATGATTTCCGGGGTGAGCAGTGCCCGCGTGATGGTTGTCATGCCTGAAACCCGTTTAATCGTTGATGAAAGTAAAAAACCTACTGCCTCAGTAATGGTCAATCTGCGCCAAGAGGGAATGGTCGATAGCGAGGCAGTTAACTCTATCCGTTTTCTGGTGGCTAATGCGGTTCCTGGGTTGCAGCACAATAATGTTTCGGTAGTCGATAATTTCGGTAATACCCTTTCAGCTAACGAAGCTGGTGGTTCATTTGGGGCAATGGCGAATAATCATTTGACTGCCCGCCGTAATCTGGAGCTTTACTTGGCGGGTAAGGTAGAGGGAATTTTGACGGGCGTGTTGGGCCCGGATCAAGTGCGGGTAACTGTTAGTGCCGAATTGGATCACGACCAGATTACCCACACTTCAGAAATATTTGATCCTGCAGGCTCAGTAACCAATAATGTAATGGAGAAGACTGAGATTACCGATACTTCCAAGCCATCCCCTGGCGGCATTGTGGGAACCCCCGTCAATGCGAACACTAGTACTAATGCGACAGCTTCGGCCTTAACCAATAATGGCCAGAACAAAACCGAAAGCACCATTTCTTTCGATAACAGTCGTTCCACAACCAACGTGGTGAAGGCTGCGGGTGAGATTCGTCGTCTTACGGCCTCTGTCCTTGTGAATGCGGGAACAGACCCGCGTGATGCAGCTGCTATGACTCAGCTTACCAACATAGTACAAAATGCGATTGGGCTTCATGCAGAGCCTACTGCAGTCAGACAGGATGACATTGTAGTCGCTGAAATGACTTTTAACCGCGCTTATCTTGTAGAAGCACAGGCCCAGATGAGTTCAGCAGCCACAAAAGATATGGTTACCAATATCTTAAAAAATTTATTATACGTACTGTTAGGTGCCGGTGCATTATACGCTTTTGTGAAATTGGTTCGGCGCAGTGATGACGAAGTCATCCAGACTGGAGTGCCCGTTGGTCAACTTCTAGGCGGCGGCGGTATGGTGGCTGCTCCGGGAGGTGCGGCCTTGAGTGCGCCTGCAGGCATGGGAGGTGGAGGTGCGGCCGGTGGAGCTGGCGATGCCGGTGGAGCTGGCGGCGGAGCTAACCAACCGATTACTATTGAAGGATCGGCGGGGCCCGTGGAGATTAATACCGACAATATGACTTTAGAGGATATCGAGATGACCATCGGTGAAGCACGCGATGGTAAGATTAAACTTGCCCCAGCGGCTATTCAACAATTGGTGACTGCTCGTGACGAAGAGCGTGAGCGATTGAAGCTACTTCAAGCAACTGAAGACGATGTGGAAGTGATTGAGCAAGAGAAGCAGAAGTTGATTATGGACTTCGGATTGACTGCCAATCAGCCAGAGCGAGTAAATATTGAGGTGCTGCGTGATATGATTACTGAAAGTCCTGAAACTATGGCTGTCGCGGCCCGTCGTTGGCTTAAAGGTGGAGGAGAGGACTAAGGTCAATATTTACCCCTGATAGATTTGAGTTATGGCTCGAGGAGAACAAACAACGGAACTTAGACTGAGTGCTTCACAGAAGCTCGCTGCGTTCCTAGTGGTGATGGGCGAGGATGCGGCGGCCGAAATTTTGAAGAATTTTGATGATAACGAACGTGAGCTTGTTTGCGGCGAAATGGCTAACTTACCGCTTTTGGACAGCAACCAACAAGGAGCGGTGCTGCAGGAATTTACTGAAATGGCCGTTGAAGCCCGTAGCGGCATCAGCGGGTCAGTGGATTTTACCCGTTCGGTACTGGAAAAATCTGTGGGCCTTTTCAAGGCAGCTGAGATTATAGGTCGTGTAGGCACTGCACGCACCAGTGTGGCAACTATGCAGCAGATCATTGATCTTGATGCTACCTCCATCAGCAACTTGATGAAGGAGGAAGATCCCCAAACTATTGCCTTGGTGCTTAGTTACTTATCCTCTGCCAAGGGCTCAGAGGTTCTAATGACCTTGCCCGAGAGGCAAAGGGAAATTGTGGTAGAGAAGCTTGCAACATTGGAATCTACTCCAATTGAGGTGGTGGAGACACTGGGGGAAGTTCTTTCTTCCAAGGTCGGTGAGAAGGTTAGCCGTGCGCTTAACCAGACCGGAGGCGAGAAGTCGGCTGCGGCTGTCTTGAATGCTATGGCTAAGGATGAGCGTAAGAAGCTTTTGGATAACATTGACGAACGTCAGCCGGATCTAGTGCGCTCAATCCGTATGAAGATGTTCACCTTTGATGATCTGCAGACATTGGATGTGAAGACCATGCAGAAGATCATGCGCGAGGTGGATGCTGGCCAGCTGGCAATTGCTCTTAAAGCGGCTACTACTACCTTACGTGATGCTATGTTGGGAGCACTTTCCAAGCGTGCAGCAGAAAATGTTAACGACGAGATTGAAGGGTTACCCGATAACCTCTCCATGCGTGCAATTGAGTCGGCTCAAAACGGAATTATTGATGTGGTCCGTCAGCTTGAGTCTGAAGGTGAGATCTCGCTGGAAAGTGATTAATCTATGGTCAAGGCAATTGATAATATTGTAACGAATGCACCTTTGAGGGATATCCGGCTTTCCATTGGTCCGGCCGAAGCTCTTCTACGTGAACCTAGTACGGAGGAGACGTCCCAAAATACAGATCGTGGAAATACGGAAGATACGGATTCACTTACTGACTCTACGACCCAGTCGATTAGTGAGGAATTACTGCATGATCGTGAAAAACAGGGGTATGAGCGAGGCCGCCAAGAGGCTTTATCAGAATATGAAGCACAAATTCAGGCGCTAAAGATGGAATTAGAGCAAAAGAATTCCAATGAATTGCCTGAGATGCTCGACAAAATAGAATCTCAGGTTTCCGGAGAATTAAATCAGCGACTGGATTCGCTTGAAGGTGAACTTGTTGAGTTTGCTACAGA
>CAJWKQ010000104.1 GCA_913041895.1 uncultured Verrucomicrobiales bacterium | reverse complement strand
GACCGACTCCTAATAGGATGACCCCTATGACCACCTCCCCTGTGTTGTCGCTAGGAATAGCTTTTGTGCTAGTAATTGGTTTTTGCAGCGGCTGTGTGTCCGCACTACCGGTTGCAGTAGAGGCTTCGACAACCACGGTGCTCTCCAAAATTCCCGAAAATCTAGAAGACCCTAAAGAACAAGAACCCACATCCACAATAACCAATCGGAGTAAAAAGAGTGATCTTTTTCTGGGTGTAGACGGCCGTTATTACAGCAAAGGATCCGACATTCCATTCAACGGGAAGGCCGAAATAGTATCTGCCTACGGCGAACTTCTTTACGAAGGACAATTCTTAGACGGCCTACGTGAAGGTGAAGGCATTGAATGGCACGAGGATGGAAACAAAAAATATGTGGGCCAATGGAAAGCTGGGAAATTTTTTAACGGTACTGTATGCTATTACTATGGAGGAACTGATCTGGTAAGTTTACGAGGGGAATACATCGATGGTGTTTTAATCCATGGTATTAATCTGGATCGTAACGGCAAGGTTTACTAGCTCACCCGCTTCTATTGACTCCTACTCTCTCAATCACTACCTTAATCAAATGCGGGATTTGGTTATATTGGGTTTAATCCTGACTTTTGTCACAGGCTGCAAGCGCAAGGGTACCCAACCGCCCGTCACAACGAACCCTGAGAAAACAAACCCTTCAGCAGATGTGACGGCCCTTTCAAAGCTGGGTAAATCGGTCTTTGAGGCATTTATCACAGGTGAAATTAGCAAACTCGAGCCCCACTCTTTGTGGGGAGTGCCGAAGGAAACACTGTACGCAAGCATGCAGCACGTTTATACAGTGGACGCTAGAGTAACCCGTGCCCGAATCCAAGCAGTTCCATTAACTAATCGTACCGTAATTCACACCAATGACCTGAGAAAACTGAAGCAATTCCTAGCCGCACCACAAAAAGAATTTGAAGGGATGAAAGACTCCTTAAACAAACAAATGACTGGTTTAAGACGGCAGCACGAATTGGTTTTTCTCAATCATTCAGGTGCTGATGGCCCTGCTTGGGGTAAACTGACACCCAGTATTGTGGTGCGTCCAGGGATTCACTTAGCGACTCCTTTACCTGAGGGAGCTGTCGATATTCTGTTTACTCACGGCGATCAAAGCTACCAATTAAAACTCAACAATTGTGTAAAACTACCGGAACACGGATGGGTATTAGGGGCCGATCTTGAATTTGTGGATCTACAAGCTCAAGCCAATGAGGAGAAAGAATGGGGTGAAGACTTTCCCGCCGCACAATTGCGTGCAAATGATGAAAAAAAACAACTACTGGTGAACTTCACTGGATCGGATTGGTCTGCTCCCTGTATCACCTTCCGGAAAAATATATTAAATTCAGATATCTTTCTGGATTATGCAAAGAGTCGCTTTGTCCTAGTAAATGTTGATTTTCCGCGTAATCGCCCTCAGGCTGATAATCAGAGACTGGCCAATCAAATCCTCATGAGAAAATACAATGTACAGGGTTTTCCGACTTTGCTCATCTTGAAATCCAACGGGGTAGAAATCCAACGAGTAATCGACTATAACGGCACTGATCCCACCGACTTCATCCACTTACTAGATAAAAACAAAAAATGAAGATACTCAAAATCCTCTTTACCACGACATTCATGCTAGCAATTGGTTGCAACCAAAATCAGGATGCCTATCGAGTAGATGGAAGCAAAGGGAGTAACGAAGCTCCTCCGCCGGACCCAAGAGCCGAAGCAATGTGGGGGCATGATGTCGCCGCAGCCAAATCCAAATCCAAGAAAAACGGCACTTTAGTTCTGATGGATTTTACCGGATCTGACTGGTGCCCCCCATGTATGGCTTTACACGACTTTGTCCTCACTCAGCCTGAGTTCCTAGATTTCGCGGAAAAAAATCTAGAGTTAGTTGAACTCGATTTCCCGCAGAACAAATCCATAGATGAAAAGTTAGCTGAGAAGAATAAAAAACTAGCCGAAAAATATAATGTCAAAGGATTTCCAACGATCATTGTGATGGATGCAACAGGCAAGATCGTCCACCGAGATACAGGCTATAGTGGAAAAAACGCTAAAACCTATACCGCTAACTTGAAAAATAAGCTAGGTCGATAGAACGCCAAGCGGTCATGTCGATAACCCCACCTTGAGCGATAGCTAGGCCCGCTTAAACTGAATTCATGTGGGGATTGCTGGTCTTGGCTCTGGTTTTAATTCTGGGTTGCTCAAAAGATGAGCCAACCCTGTCCCCTTCCAAAAAATCAGGTCTGCGCCTTTCAACCAACAAACGCACACCAAAGGATTTGGCAAAAGCTTTTCAAGAATCGCTTCGTGCCAATGACGCAGACAAACTGATTGCACTGTCCATATTGGGGCAAGATCTACAGAACTGGAAAGTTATCGCCACAGCGCAAAATGCCCGTTTATTAAAGCTGCTAGAAACAGAGCTGGCCGAAGCTGAGAAAACTCCCCGTAAAAACCGAACCGTAAAGGAACAAGCCCGATACTTTACTCTACACAGTGAAATAGATCGGGTAAAAAAATCCCATACTGATGAATATTGGAAAGCTCAAGAGGCAAAATTACCGAAAATGCGCCGCCAGTTCACTGAACACAACTACCTTCGGTTCGTGATGGAAGTTAACGAAGCGGGTATAAACCCTGAGCAAGTAACACTCGTTAAAGTTGATGTATCACGAGTCACAAAAAATTATTTAGAGGCTAACCTCCATGGTGGCACCGTCATTCTGCACTATGAAGATAGCGTGAAATCCTTAGAAACTGGAATCGCCTTTGACTGCACAAAATTTTCAGATAAAGGATGGTTGATTGTAGGACAGCCACGTGTAATCCGACATACTGCAATAGGCCCCCAACCCGAACCTGATATTAATCGACCTGAGCCATTTGCTACCCCAACCGGTGAATGAGCAGCAGTCAAATTGGACATTGGAATCCTGGCGCTCCAAGTCAATACAACAGCAACCCTATTACCCCGATAAGTCAGCCCTAGAAGCTGCTTTAAAATCGGTACAAGAGATGCCTCCCTTGGTACACCACGGGGAAGTTAACACACTTCGAACACATCTAGCTCAAGCTGCCAACGGTGAAGCATTTCTGTTGCAGGGTGGGGATTGTGCTGAGCAATTCTCAGATTGCCGCAAATCCACTGTTGAATCCAAACTTAAGATTCTGCTGCAAATGAGCTTGGTTCTCACATGGGGAGCCCGAATCCCTGTCATTCGAATGGGCCGCATGGCTGGCCAATACGCTAAGCCACGCTCGAAAGATACAGAAACAATCGACGGAGTAGAATTACCCAGTTACCGCGGAGATAACATTAACTCCAGCGCACCCAATGCCGATGAACGAGCCGCTGACCCGCAACGCCTGCTGCAGGCTTACTTTCATTCTGCAGCAACACTCAACTATACCCGTGCGCTCGTCGATGGCGGTTTTGCAGACCTACATCACCCGCAACACTGGGATCTCGGCTTTGTACGCAGCAGCACCAATCGCGCCGAGTATGAAGATATTGTCTCGCGTATTCGCGATGCGATCGACTTCGTGGAATCTACCGGCGTAAGAAGCACCACATCGCTCAAGATGGTTGAACTTTTCTGTTCACACGAAGGATTGCTCCTCGATTACGAGGAAGCCATGACTGAGGAGGTCCGGGGAAAATGGTATAATCTAGGAGCACACTCCCTCTGGATTGGTGACCGCACACGCCAACTGAATGGCGCACATGTGGAATACTTTCGAGGACTGGAAAACCCCATTGGCATAAAAGCCGGCCCGAGCATGAATCCGTCAGAATTGGTGGAGCTCATCACCAAACTTGAACCGGCTAATCGTCCCGGCCGCATCACGATCATCACCCGCCTCGGCGCAGACATTGTTGCTGATTCGCTTCCCCCGTTGATTAAGGCTGTATCTGAAGCAGGTCGAGTCGCCACCTGGGTGTGTGATCCGATGCACGGCAACACAATCAGCACAAACGAAGGTTTGAAGACTCGTGATTACGACGCGGTGCTCTCCGAGTTGGAAGGAGCCTTTGAAGTACATGCGGATTGTGGAAGTCATTTGGGAGGGGTGCATTTTGAGATGACGGGAGAGGACGTCACTGAATGCACTGGCGGTCCACAGGAACTCTCTGTAGCTGACCTTTCGCGAAGCTACGAAACCCATTGCGATCCACGCCTGAACTATAGCCAGAGCTTGGAGCTCGCCTTGCGAATCGCCCAGCGTTTACAAAAAAGACGACAGGCGGCATCCTGAACAGGTGAAACGCGGCGCTCTTATAGGTATCATCTTTCTATCCGGACTCGTTTCTCTCTGGTTATTCCTTGCATGGCTGGGCAAAACCGAAAGCAACTACCAGATACCTACCCCAAACACTCGCTTGGAGAAAAACGCGACGCAGCCGCAACTGAACACTTCATACCAGCCGCGTTCCTTTACCAGTGGCGAAATCAGTATATACAAAGTGCGCGTCGAGAAAGGTTTTCTCAAATTACCCGCCGGTAAAGTAACCTTCACGGCCGATTTATTGGATTTCAACGGCACGGAGCAGTGGCAGTTTTCGCTCAAAGGCGGTGCCATAGGAGGGTTGGTGAAATACAATGTGACCTCAAAAGTGAATACACTTTTCACACACTCGCTTGAATACCACACAGTACAAACTGATCTAGCATCACGTAAAGTGGACCTGATCTTCGATGAAAAGGCTCACCGATGCCATCGCAGCCTAAACGGTAATCCAGATGGCGAAGTGGAGACTGAGGGCAGCACTTACGACCCGCTGAGCATCATTTTCAAATTTCGAGAAATGGATTTGGACCATGCGGGGGAGTTTTCTGGTGCAGTATGCGATGGTAAAGCCACGTTCCCGGTCACAGTGACCGTGGTCGGTCCTGAAGAAATAAAAATCGGAGAAAAATCTTTTCAAACTATTCTGGTGGAACCCGATCTGGGAAACTTGCGTGGGGTATTCAGGAAAGATCCGGATGCTAAGCTACAAATTTGGCTAAGTGACGATGACTACCGAACACCGTTACGAATAAAAACCAAAATCAAACACGGCACCTTTATTGCCGAGTTGGAAGATTACCGCCGGGAATAAAGCAGCAAACATCTGGGCTACTAAGCCACGGGTACCTGCTGATTCCGTGTCTTGATAATTTTCTGCTTCAGCTCGTTTATCTTAACCAACCACAAAATAAGCAGAACCAGAAGGGCAGTTCCTGAACAATAATTCACACAGGGAATACAACCCACAAGAGTCAAGATGCATATCCATTGTCCCAAACTTTTTCCGCAATCACCCACGCCTGTCTCGCCAGTAGCATCAAAATAATTTTTGAAGGATTGTGGGACATCGAGCATATAGACTCTGAACATCCAATACAGATTGAATAATGGGATTATCAAAAGCCACACTTGCCCAGGAGCCATCACTCGATATTGTCCAGGGACTTCGTTTAACCAGCTTGAAATAAAAAAACAAATAACCACATTCACTACGATGCCAATCACTAGGCCAATGAGTGCTGGAATAACCTTCAATAATATCTCTTCTTCAGTCATGCGTGGGTCGTCTATAAAAATAACATAATATACTTTCAATTACCTTCCCATCAACCCTCCTAATCCCCCCGGCATTCCACCGCCCATTTTGGCCATCATTTTCTGCATTTTCCCCATTTTCTTCATCATTTGTTGCATCTGGAAGAACTTGTTGAGCATGCCGTTTAGCTCGGCCACCTTGACGCCGGTGCCTGCGGCAATACGTTTGCGGCGGCTGGCATTCAAGATATTGGGCTGACGCCGTTCCTTGGGAGTCATGGCACAGATCAAGGCCTCCATTCGTCGCAGCTCCGCCTGTCCCTTATCCAAATCCGCATCCTTCAGGGCTTCATCCCCGCCGGGCAACATACCCACAATATTCTCCAGCGGCCCAAGCTTTTTCATCGCCCTCATCTGCTCAAGGAAATCCTCTAAGGTAAACTCTCCCTTGCGCATTTTTTCCTCCATGCGCTGGGCTTCATCCTCTTCAATGGCCTCTGCCGCCTTCTCAACGAGACTAACCACATCTCCCATACCAAGAATGCGCCCGGCCATTCGCTCGGGGTGAAAGGCCTCAAATTCATCGAGCCTTTCGCCTAAGCCCACAAACTTGATCGGACGACCTGTCACGCTCTTAAGTGAAAGAGCCGCACCGCCACGGGCATCACCATCGAGCTTGGTGAGGATGGATCCGGTGATCCCCAACGCTTCATCGAAATGGGTAGCCACACTCACCGCTTCCTGACCAGTAGCCGCATCAAGTACGAGTAGAATTTCCTGAGGCTTAATCAATCCCTTGAGATTCACCAGTTCCTGTACCAACTCTTCATCAATCTGCAGGCGTCCGGCGGTGTCAAAAATCAACACATTACAGGCCTTGGCCCTTGCTTCCTCCATTGCCGCTCGAGCAATTTTTTGGACATCCTTCTCCTCTTTCAGAGCGAGTACTGGTACTTCCACTTGTTTACCCAAAGTTTCCAGCTGATCCATTGCCGCAGGCCGGTAAACATCAGCAGCAACCAAAAGCGGTTGACGACCTTGTTTCTTAATCAGCTTGGCTAACTTGCCACTGGAAGTGGTTTTGCCTGCACCGTGCAAACCAACCATCATGATGCAGGTAGGATTGCCACCAGTCTCAAGCTTGGCGTTGGTATCGCCCAACAGAGCAACTAGCTCATCATGGATGATCTTCACGATCTGCTGCCCCGGCTGGACACTTGCAACCACCTCTTCCCCCAGAGACTTTTCCTTTACACGGGCGAGAAATCCCTTGGCCACCTTGAAATTAACGTCTGCCTCCAACAGGGCCATGCGCACCTCACGCAAGGACTCGGCAACATTGTCTTCAGAAATTTTACCCAGCCCACGCAGGTTCTTGAATGCGCTCTGCAATTTGCCGGAGAGGGAATCAAACATGAGTGGTCAAACTAGGCGGTTAGTTGACGATTGGCAAGAAGACGGATTTTCAATGTTGTCTCACTGAAGAAACTAGACTAGCTTTGCCACCCCATTTTAGGTGGGTGGATACCGAAGCGGTCAAACGGGGCAGACTGTAAATCTGCTGGCTTAGCCTTCACAGGTTCGAATCCTGTTCTGCCCACCATTTTTTCTCTTTGACCACAAAAAAGGCCCCGCATTTCTACGGGGCTTTGGTTTAATACCTAATCTTTCTGGGTGAGAAATCTCTTACTCTGTGGCCTCTTCGCCACCACCTTCACCGCCGTCACCGCCCTTGTCGCTTTCGGCCGGCTGTGGTCCAGTTTCCTCTTCCACCGGCCCTTCTTCAGCCGGAGTACAACCCGAAATCACTGGGAAAGCTGAAAGAGCCGCTCCAATGACCAAAGTTTTAACAATTTTGTTTTTCATTACCTTTCCGGTCTAAACGCTGGCTCTCAATAAAGCAAGCCTTTATGGAAAAAAGAGGCATGCAATCCCTATAATATTAAACACTCATAAAACAAAAAAAGCCCCGCATTCCTGCGGGGCTTTGAGACTCTTATATAGAGTAATTCCTTACGGACGGAAGAACCGGCTGATCAGATTCGAGGCCTGATCAGTTTGGCCGCCACCACCAGATTCCAAGGTCTTTCCAAGGATGGCCTGTATATCTGCATCATTAGCCATTTTGGTAGAACCATCAGATGTGGCGTAGTTGCCTTGGTTCACATCCAAACCGCTCATGATAACCTCATTACCCGTGCAGTTGTAGCCGGGATATGGAACGTGCTTATCAGCTTCGCGACCAGGACCAAACCAGCTGATTGCCTGTGATTTTTGGGGGCTGCCATAGCAAAAGGCACCGCCATATTTTCCCGTACCATTTTCGGTTATTGGTGTGAATGAATGAGTCACACGTGAGTACCAACCGTACATGAAACCGCGAGGGTAAGTAGTCATGTGTTGACGATAGTCACCCAAAACGTTGCGAGTAGTAATCAACAGGGATTCACCACGCAAGTCATCGCCACCAACGGCATGACCATAGCTGCCTGCATAAGAGGAGATATACCGAGCGGGTCCCGACCATGATAGACGGCCCCAACCTCCAGCTACACCTTTCAATTGGCCTCTAGACCTCTCTAGGTCATTGTAGCGCTTGGTCTTGGGATCAGAAGGCGAGTTGATTTGCTTCACCGAATTCAAATCACCGCGGATGATAGGATTGGTAATGACAAAACGGATGTCAGCACAGTGGTAAGGGTAGGCAAACCTGTATCCAGTCTGATGTGCACGAGCTTCAGTATTGGCGTTATGGTTCTGGCTACGACGTGCCCCATAATCAGGCTGATAGGACTCCATCAAGTCGATGTCGTTAGGGATGTGCCATGGGAATGCTTCCATTTCACCTGCAAAAGCAATGTACGCCTTTGCAATCTGGCCAACTTGGCCGTTACATTTCATGCGGTTAGCTTTCTTCTTGGCCTTGGCCAAAGTTGGAAGAAGCATACTGGCAAGGATACCAATGATCGCAATCACAACGAGCAGCTCAATCAGGGTGAACCCTCGAGAATTCATTGTCTTTTTCATATTTTTTCGGTTGGTTTGTAGGCCTTTTAGAGCCCAGTTGGGTTTCTTTCCATGCTGGGCATCTGAATTACTCAGTCCAGAACCCGATCACAGACATTTAAGGCCACCCTTCTAGCACAGAACATGCCATGCATATTTTTATTAAATTTCACATAAAAATAGGATTTATGGGTTTAAATAATTGATTTTTAGTGTGAATAATAAATTTTTGTTAAAATTATGTTAATATTACTGTTATTACTTACATGTCAAGTGATGGTTTTGACGCAGAATGTCATAATTTCCACGCGGGAAATCACATGATTTTTCCTATTTATTTAAAAATTTAATCAAATTTTGGACTTGTCCCGTGCTTTTAAATGTTTGATGTAGAGAGCTCAAATGTTGGTATAATTTCCGTTTATTTTGGCTATGTAACGGTGCACACAATCAGCTCCAACAAGAATGTAATTTTTGCTTACGGAACCCTAAAGAAAGGCCGCAGCAACCACGATCTTTTGGGTAAATCGCATTTCATCGGCAAAGCAGTCACTGTACAGGCATACGGCTTTTATCTCGGTCCAGATGAACAGGCGACGGAGGGTTCTGATATCCCCTATCTTTTTGAACATCCAAGTGAAGGTGATCAGGCCATAAAGGTCTGCGGGGAGGTATGGGAAGTTGATGAGTTTACATTGAGGCAAATGGACCAACTCGAGGGCCATCCTAACTGGTATCAACGCGTCCAAGCTTCTGTAAAACTGGATTCAGGCAAAGAGATTTCAGCTGCAATTTATATGATGCCGGGCCAACCGCGATTTAACTTACAGATCATTTCCTCCGGTTGCTTTTAGTTTTTCCTACGCTTAAGCGGTCATTTTAACTAGGCTCCGTTGCCTCAGAGGTTATTTATGCCCGCTGAAACGGAGACCAAATCAGATAACGAGCAACCCCCCGATCCGTTGGTTCTGGCAATGGAGGAACATGGGGGTAAACTGTACTGGGCAATTAAATCCATTGCCAGACGCGTAGAAACCAATGAATCTGGAGAAATTATCCTACTTTTCATTAAATATACGGTGAAAGTGGGTAATGATGGGTTCGCTTTGATTGGTACATTGAAGAAACTCGAGACCTTGGATGCCACAGACGCATCTATCACCAACTCTGGAACAGCTCCCTTAGCCAAATTAAATTTGATGCGCGAACTCATCCTGGACATCACCGAACTGGGTGATGAAGGGCTCGCTCCCATCAGCAAGCTGCGTTCACTCAAGCGCCTATCGGTCTCTGCCACCCGGGTTGGTGATCTCGGATTGAAGATCATTGCCAAACTGCGAAACTTGGAGTCATTAAATCTCTCGGCGACTAACATTACGCATGTTGGGCTGGAATATCTGAAACCCCTTTCCAAGCTCACACATCTGGATCTTGGTGAAAACGGAATCCGCGATGATGGCATTATTCACCTCAGCGCCTTCCAGAATTTGCAAAGCCTCACTCTTAATTATAACCGACTGACCGATCACTCAGCCGATTGGCTGAAGGGCTTCAAACAGCTGAAGTTTCTCAATCTCAAAGGCAACCTGATTTCCGATAAAAAAAGAGCTGAGCTGATTGAGAGTATGCCATACACCACCGTCAACACCTAATAGGTGCTGCGGATAACCCACTATTGCCTCCCTTCTTGTCAGCAATATTCTCCTGCTAAGGAGGTCCTAAATGATCAATGCATGTAAGCGTATCGCTGAGTCGCAGTGGTTCACCAATTTCATACTGGGTGTCATTGTGCTTGCTGGCGTGGTTGTAGGGATGCAGACCTACAAAGAATTTGAGGCCGATAATCACGCACTTCTAAGCA
>CAJWKQ010000103.1 GCA_913041895.1 uncultured Verrucomicrobiales bacterium | reverse complement strand
TGATCGATTTTGATCGAAATCGATCACAAAGAAAAGCACAAAATAAGGGAATACGGGGGGAGAGTGGGATGTGTTTTGGGAATCGAACCTATTTGGGTTTGCGTTTTGTAATTGGAAAAGCGCAATTCTTGAAGTGGTTGCCAGTTATTGCCACAGATTTTTCTGAAACTATCCGTATCTATCGGTATCTTTAGTTGAGTAGGGCGCACGCAGGGCGCGCAGGGCGCACTCCGGCTGAGAATTCAAATTGAGTAAAAAAAGTAGGGCGCGGACGCGTGCCCCTAAAATCGGAGTGCGCCCTACTTTTTCATCAAAACCATCCCACTATTTCAGTGGCCATTTTATGTAGGGCGCACAGGGCACGCATTTTTATATAAAGTACTGTAGAAAAATATATATAGTAGGTATGTACGTTTGGGCACATATACATACCGCATTGTCTTTTATATATAGAGGTTTTTGATTTTAGGGGGGTGTGTGCGCCCTGTCCCTAAACATTTACCTAAAGTACATTGCCGGAGGGTTTAAACGCGCCGACATTTAAAATAATTATTTTATATCGAACGCTCGCCTCCCGGACTTCCGAGTTGGCGTCGGTCTGTTCTTGACGGTTGTGAAGATCGCCAAAGCCCTCAAGGACTTTCACTCCAGATATAATTGAATTGATCAACCGACCTTTGAAGTTGGCGTATCGTGCATTTTGCATTGAGCCTCTCTTGGCTTTTCCATAATGAATAGGCCCGATGGATTTCACCATGAGTATGGATAAGGAGTTTTTTTAGGATTAATGCCAGCGGCCATTTTTTCTCCCTCTTCTTTATGCTTACGATCCCAGTCAAATCCATCAATCATTAACTCTGCAAAAGGATGGCCACTCTTTTTTGCCAGCAACATCCATTTATAAGATTTGGCGTATTCCCCTGCACCATGCAATTGTAACGCCATTTCCATCTGTGCATTTTTATCTCCACTCATAGCCAATAAAAGATTCGGAACAAACAATTTTTGCTTTTCTCTTGCCGTTTCCTTCTGACTTTCGCTAATCGGAATTGGGTTTCCTCTATCCTTCCAATTCTTAGCTGAAAAGAAATTCAACGAGGGTACGGGGTTTTTGTATTCCGCATAAACAGGAAAATAAGCCAATGAGAAATAGGATATAAATTCAGGTCTTAAATTTCCAAAGCCTTTGATTATCGCATCTGGAAACAGATCTGGATTTGCATAACCATAACCCTGGCTCCATTCATCGAAAGATTGATGCGCTCTCTTTTTCGGCATCATGAATAGCTCATATTGGTGCATCCATTTATGTGCTAAAATACATTCTATTTCTGGATCCATCCCCAAGTACTTTGACCCATACCCCCCGCCGTATATATTTGCTAGACAAGTCATTGAAAAAAGGCTTCCCCTGTGCGCGCCTTGCCAACTGTATTTATGCTGTAATTCAATTAACTGGCTATAAGGAAGCGAGAACATTTTAAATTTCTTCCATTCACCATTCCAAAGCGTTACATATACAGACTGTTCCGGATTCCCGCGGTTTTTAATTCTGACCTCCAGCCGGTTTCCAGCATTCCAAGTTGGCCTGTTTATTTCTCTATTTAATTCGACCAACGTTTTTAATGATAAAAGGGTCTCACTTGGAGGGGAGTGATTAACAACACTTAAAATGTCACCTATTTTGATCCCGGCTGTTTTAACCGCTTCAGGAATAATTATTTCGGTAACTTTCCCTTTTTCGTCGGTAATAATTCCCGGGTTTTTTAGTAGCGAATTAAAGTAAAACAATGCCATGGCCCCACAAGCATCTCCATGACCATTATCAGCAATTTTTTTTATCCGTTCATAATATTTCTGCCGTGAACTATCATTCCAAGCAAAAATTAATTGGCGCGGTGGTTTCCCCAATAAACGTCTTATTTCCACAAAATTTTTTGCTCCTTCGATTTCTTCTGCGAGCATCTCGAAGAGTACTTGAAGGTATTGTGCGTCAAGGTTGCCAGCTTCAGCCGATTCTTTTAGCCAAGTTTTTATCTTTTCTCTATATCTGTCAAACAGCTCGCCGGAAGGACTAGAAAACCCTTCTTGAGGCGTTTCTGATAGAAAATATATAATCCAAGGATCTCTAAGAATATAAAGTACTAGCGAATATTTTGCCGATGGATCATCCGCTGATTGTTCTACCAGTTTATTAATAAATTCACCCCGAAGCTCCTTATTCTGCTTTATTAGACTACCATCAGCAAACGCCGGTGATTGATCATAATATCCTTTCGAGCCACCCCCTTTTGCAAAGTTTCTCACAGCTATGACTGTAGACCTTGCGTTGCCCCGCATCGACGAGTCTAGAATCATTTGGGCCTCCCCTTGGGCAGCTGCTAAAACTTTTCTCTTATATTTATCTCTATTAACTTTTCCGATGTACCAATAAACACCACCGATCAAAAACGAGATAATGGCCATAACTGTTGCTATCCTGCCAATGTTATCTAGAACAACCCCAACAATACTTTCATCCTTGTGCTGCCCTCTCGCCATAAATTTGAACAGGATCTTCTTTATCATGCCCTCGGGCTTGGCTGGTCCGCCGATAGTCGGGGGAGCGGGACTGCTGGGAATGGAGGCTTGAGCAATACTAGTTATTGGAACCCATTGGGCACTTCCTTCTGTCCATGCCATGTCTGTCTGAAGCAATGTGCCATCAGCTAGGAACGACTGTGTCTGCGCTGCGGTTATAGGGCCAAATTGCTGGCCATCCCTTGACACATAGATCATCTCATCCGATTTCTGGGGGACATCAATAAATAGATCGCTAACCTGAAGTCTTTGAGACGGGTTAACACGGATTTTGCCGCTAATCGGCACGCCATCAAGAAAAGTTCCCGACGTGCTGCCTAAATCCTCGATGAAGATGCCAAGCGGAGAAATACTCAACCGGGCATGCTGAGCCGACACCTGATCAGCTGTAATTTGGACAGTACAATGGTCTTCACGCCCAATGAGATGATCCCCTTCTCCAAGGTAAAATTGACCTAGGATTTCACCATCACTTCGAACAACTGAAATTAAGATTGCTTCCATTTTGATTACGCCCAACAGAGATAAATCGCGAGCAAAGCAAACAGCGCGGATTTCATGTGGATATGTATATCAGCGAGTGAGTAAAAAATAGAGTAAAAATGCATGAAGCTTTAGGAAGGCTGCCGAGGTTAAGTGGGGAGCGCGTACTGATACGCGCACAGATTTCAGGGCGGCAATGCCAATATCCAGAAGGGCGTCATGCCAATCTGTTTCATACTGTGGCGAGAGATACTTTTCACTGTGTTCCGGTTTAAATTTTTTTAGCGTCTCAGAATAAGCGCTTAGTTTGCTCCGCAAATCATTTATTTTACTGAAACCGTTAACATAGGATCCATAGCGTTCCAAATCGCTTTCACGTAACTCGCTCTTTCCCTTTGCCGCAATGGATTCTACCTCTCTGAAAATACGGGATTTTGCTTCGTATCTCCTCTTCACCTTTCCATCTGCAATACTGCCAAAAAGTGTTTGGTAAAGATGATTGGGATTACAATGCATATAGAGTGGCTTCCCTGGCCCAGAAGCGGACAAAGCTGCCACTGTTGGCTGGCTTTCCATACTGGAGAGATCTCCCATGCCGATGCGAAGATGAGGCAGTATTGTTTGTGGCAGCAAATTGCTTAGAGTATAGTCAATTGTTTCTGCACTGGGAGCCCTGTGCTCGCCGCCGGGATACCCTCCGAGGGCACCATAATACGCACTGTGAGTGGGAGAGGTATGCAGACCATGCAGACCATTGATTATATTAATTTTGTCTAAATAGGGTTCCAGTGGTTTTATCGACTGGGGCAACTTCGCTCCAGACAATGAAGCGTTTTTTTTCATACCTATTGGGATACAGGTATTTGTATGAAAGCCATTGTTTTGCAGGAAAAAGATAACACGTCTGGGTTTGTCTTTATCGGAGACTGACTGAGCAAAACTCGGAAGCAGAGGGGTAGCAACAGCCGCCGCTGCTAAACCTTGGAGCATTTTTCTTCGATTAATCGTAGCCTTTTCCAAATCAAAATAAATTGTATGCTCAAATGATTTAATAGTCGAAGGTTTTTAATTACTTACCTTTGAACCCAATTATAGGAATTACGAAAATCCACCAATTCCAATGGGGATAGTGAGGAAAAGAGTAGAATGTGTTTTGGGAGTCGAACCCACGTCACGCCCACGCCAAAACCCCCAACATCGGCCGGCTCATCGCTGCCATTCCTCTTACGCGAGAATTCGTGCTCGCTTCGGATCGTACAACGGCCTTAGCGAAACCTTGGCAGGTATGCGTCGTCCAGACACATCGATCTCGTAGCCACCATCCATCACCCACTCACGTGAAATTGGTTCCTTACCACGCACATACCCCAACCCAATCGCTCCCCCAAGTGCGTGCCCATACGCCCCCGAAGAGATGTAACCGACGCAGACTCCATCTCGATAGATCGGCTCGTCGTGCCAAAGCGTTTCTGCTGGATCCTCAAGGAGGAAACTCGCCATTCGCTTGCTGACTCCTGTCTCCTTCTGTCGAAGGAGAGCCTCACGACCTAGGAACGGCTCTGCCTTGTCCCAGGCCAAGGCGAACCCTAGGCCCGCTTCCAGAGGAGTGTCGTCGATGGAGATGTCAGAGCCCCAGGCTCGGTAGCCCTTCTCAAGTCGGAGGGAATTGATGGCGTAGTGGCCTGCGTTGAGCAGGCCGAGATCATCGCCAACCTCACGAATCGCCGTGTAGACCTTGACGGCTTCGGAAACCGAAACGTGAAGTTCCCAACCCAGTTCACCGACATAGGTTATTCTTGCAGCACGAACCATTGCCCCACCGATCTGAATCTCGCTAGTTGAACCGAATGGAAAATCATCAAGATCCGCATCGGTCACGCGCTGGAGGAGCTCACGCGAGTTCGGCCCCATGACACTGATCACACTCAGATCTTTGGTTATGTCGTGTAATGAAATTTGCTCTCCATCACGAACATTTCGCCGAATCCAATCCTGGTCGTGGATCGTCTGCGTCGTTGCAGTAATGAGGTAAAACGCATTCTCAGCGGTTCTCACAATGCTCAGATCCGACTCGAAGGTCCCACGCTGGTTGAACATCCCCGTATAGGTGATCCGGCCAATTTCCAAATCCATGTCCGCGCCGCAGAGCCGTTGAAGCAGAGGCAGTGCGTCTGGCCCCTCGAGCATGAACTTCGAGAAGGACGTCTGGTCGAAGATCGCAACCTTCTCGCGGGCAGCCATGTGTTCGCAAGCATGAGCCTCAAACCAGTTCTGAAACCCGAAGGCGTATTCGATGATCGGCTTGTCCCCCTGAAGCGCGAAGAAGAGTGGGCGTTCCAGTCCCATCTTGGCTCCAAAGCATGCTCCCTGATCCTTGAGTGTCTCGTGCAACGGGGAAAGACGTCGATCTCGCCCAGTCTGAAACTCGCGATTCGGCCACGCCATCTGATAGTGCAGACCAAGCACCTCGGTCACACGATTCCGTAAATACTCAACGTCGTTTTGTTCGTGAGTGAATCGCCGGATGTCTGCCGACCACAAGTCCATCGGCGGCTCTCCGCCTTCCATCCATTCGGCAAGCACCTTACCAGCGCCGCCTGCGCAGGCAATTCCCGCAGAGTTAAAACCAGCTGCGACATAGAGGTTGCGCAGTGTCGGCGTGTCTCCGAGAATGAACTGGTTGTCCGGCGTGAAACTCTCTGGGCCGTTCACAAACTTCGCAAATCCGCTGGTCTCCAGAGCCGGAACGCGTCTCTTGCCCTCCTTAAGGGGAGATTCGAACTTCTCCCAGTCCTCCTCCAGAAGTTGGAAACTGAAGTCGGCCGGAATGGTCTTGATCATCCATGGCTTGGTATATGCCTGGAATGCTCCCAAAAGAACGCCTTCGCCTTCGCCGCGAAAATAGATCGCTCCATCTGGATCGCGTGTGCAGGGCATCTCATCCCATGCTCCTTCAATTGGGTTTGAAACCGCGTAATGGTGTTCCACGGGATAGAGCGGAATGTCCACACCACACTTCAACCCGAGTTCTCGGGTCCACATACCTCCGCAGAGCACAACGTACTCCGTTTCAATGGGCCCTCGGTTGGTTGCCACTCCGGTGACACGGCCATTGCGGTGCTCCACGTTCGTGACTCGCACGCCTTCAAGAATCTGGACGCCCCGATCGGTCGCACCCTTTGCCAAAGCCATCGCGGTGTCCTTGGGAACGACCTTTCCGTCGCCGGGCAGCCAAGCCGCACCCAGCAGATCGTCCGATCGCATGATCGAGCACTTCTCTCCTGCAGCCTCGGCATCAATCATCATTGCCTCAACCCCAAGGTACTCAGCCTGGGCGACGCTTCGGTGCAGTTGGCGCATGCGATCCTGTGTGCGGGCCACGATCAGTGAACCCACCTGTTTCCAGCCTGTTGAGTGCCCGGTTTCCTCTTGGAGCGAGGAGTAGAGTTGGACGCTGTATTCGTTGATGCGCGTCATGCTGCTGGAGGTTCGCAGCCGACCCACCATGCCAGCAGCATGCCAGGTGGTACCACCAGCAAGAGCATTCTGCTCAAGCAGCGTGATGTCTTTCCAGCCGAGTTTCGCCAAGTGGTATGCGACGCTAGAGCCGACAATACCCCCTCCCACCACGACAACGCGAACGTGCGACGGAACTTGGTTCGAATGGTCAGGGATAACAGGCATAAGAGGCTCCAAATTCAAATACTAATCGAACCCACGTTCCGTTTCCACCTTTATCAGCTATTAAGGATTAGTTGCTTAAATTCCTGTCGATGCTCCCCATGAACGCTCCCCCAAAGCTCATCGAGCAGAACTGAGGGATCATCGCAACCGTTCTCCTGGCACAAAAGAGCAAGAGCAAGGGAAGCGCCGCGGGCAAGGTATGTCGGCTCAACCCCTGCCTCTACAGCAAGCAGCATGGAGCCGATAAGCCGGTCATTCCAGCCAAGCTTACGTGCCGGATCCCGGATAACACGCTCAACAGGGTCACGCAAGAAAGGGTTCACCATCCTAGCCAGAAGATCTCCTGCATAACCCTTAAAGCCCTCCTCGGTGAAGAGCTCATCATTTGTCTCGGCATACTTATGCCGCAGACCAACTCCCGATTCAGTCAAGAAAGCCTCCTTTGAAAAATCCATCATGTCCTCGCGCTTCCCTGCCTCGTGCATGTAGTGCAGACCCTGGTCGTGAGCGAGGTAGCCCAGTAGGGCATGAATTGCGTTGTGGCCATAAATCTTTGCTGCAGCAAACGGCGCGAGGTCAGGCTTCTCGATAAAGGCCCTCAAACCGCGCTCAAAATTTGGCAGGGTGACTTGATCGACAAGGATACGGTTAAAGGCCTCTACCAAAAAAGCACGGGTGAACCCGGGAACAATCGAAGTGAGCTTTTCATGGTTAATACGATTGGGGTCAATCACTACCGAGCTCATCTTGCCAATCACTGTATCGAGAAACTGCGCACGACCTTCAAACCCATCTGGTTCGTAGCTTTGGGTAGCTTCTTTAAGCCGAGTAGCGGCCCGGGTATCATTTTCAGCGGCGTAGACTACGCAGTCTGGCAGGGAACCATCCTTTAGTTTTTTAGACAGGCCTTGAGCCAGCAGCTTGGCGATTGGTGCCTCCCCCGTATTATAAAGGGTAAAACTTGGGAGCGCCGTGGCCAACTCGGTTGCCTCGGCAATGGCCTGAACCAAGGCCACCTGATCCTCTTCCAACAACGGGTTAAAAATTTCCACACCTTCAACCTGAATCCTATTAATAGCGGTGGCTCCGGCCACATTACAGGAGTAGCAACCATTGGCACTTCGCAAGGCCGCCACGATCTCAGTATCAATTTCTGAAACCACTAGCCGCGAGAAATTGCCTGAGGCGTAAGCTTCAGGCAGTAAGAGGCCTCCCTGAATTGCACCAAAACCAAAGCCAACAAAGGTCCTACCCATGATGCCCTATAATCCTATTTCCAAGTAGCGGCTTTCCCCTCGTATTCACCGAAGTAACGCTGAATAACGGGCAGATCAAACGTTCGAAGGATGGATGAGTTGGGCTCACGCTCAAGGAGGAAGGCAAATGAGCGGGCGACAACATCCTTTTTGGGAAGTCTACGGTTCCATATCTGCTCCCAGTAGGTGTCCGTCAAAGTAACACGGTGTTCAGTGGAGGTGGCGGCACTCACCTTCACCAGAAAGTCATTATCCCCGATAGTTTCCACTTCAACATTCATGGCAGGGGAACCCTAGGCGAGGAGACCGGTTTGCACGAGGCGTTTTTGATCTAATCCAAAGAACGCACCCCAAAGTTTTGAATATGGCCCGGTAACATGGGGAAAGAACCACAAAATGAATTAATCCTGACTCTTAGAACAAGATGTCCTACAATCACGGACCGAATAAGCTAATGGATGACTTAAAAACAATCGTTGAATTGTCCCACGAGTTTGGAACCCCAGACTACGTGAAGGGTGGAGGCGGCAACACCTCAGTGAAAAATGAAACCACCTTGTGGGTGAAGCCTTCAGGCACAACTCTGGGCGGGCTGACTGAGGAAACATTTGTCACCTTGAATCGCAAAAAGGTGAATGAACTCTTCAACGTGGAAACTCCCACCGAATCGACAGCACGCGAGGAACTGGTCAAGAACTTCATGGCAGAGGCAGTGGAGAACAAGGCCGGACGACCCTCAGTCGAGGCACCGCTGCATAATATTATCAATACCCGCTTTGTAGTTCATACCCATCCTTTCTTGGTTAATGGGCTCACCTGCGCCAAGGAGGGGGAAACCGTTGCCAAAAACCTCTTTCCGGATGCGTTATGGGTGGAATATATCGATGCAGGCTACACCCTCAGCGTGGAGCTCAAGGGACGAATAGAGCAATACACACAGAAGCATGGCAACGGGCCCAAAATTATTCTACTCAAGAACCATGGCATCTTTGTCGCTGCGGACACTGCAGATGAAATTCGCTCCCTTTACGCCGGGGTAATGGAAGCAGTTAAAGGAGAGTATAAAAAAGCCGGTATTCAAGCCGATCTGACGGTGAACGAATCGGAATCAGACCCCAAGGTTAAAGAACAAATCCAAAGGGTATTTGGATCTGACGCACAACACGTAGTTTCATCGGGCCTATTTACTTATGTACCCGGCCCCATTACGCCTGACCATCTGGTTTATGCCCGCGCCTTTCCCTTCACTGATGAACTGACTAATGAAGCAGCTGAAAATTATAAATCAAAACATGGTTTTGCCCCCAAAGTGGTGATCGGAGCAAACCGCGTTTATGGAATTGGCACTACTCCTAATAACGCCGAACTGGCACTGGAATTGGCGCAGGACGGTGCTCAAGTCATGCAGTTATCAGAAGCGTTTGGCGGCATCGACTACATGACTGATCGGGCCCGTGAATTTATCGAGAACTGGGAAGTGGAATCCTACCGACAAGCGATTGCAAGTTAATCAAAACCTGAATCAAAGAACCTTCTAACGGTCGTTGAAGCTGTCCAATAAGTTGTATAACGTCTTGCCACCTATGCGATGAGAATTATGCAAAAGACCGGTGGAACCGTGAGTAAGGATTTGATATTTGGTCATGCCCTGCATTTCATCTGCCAAATCAACATCCTTTATCCTGCTGAGCGCTTCTGTTTTGTTGACTCCGAGAACCTCTGATTGATTTAGTTCACTTTCCACCCGACCCATGTTTGCACCAACCATTCCTCGGGCTTGCACAATTGAATCAATGGTGGATTTGACCCCGTCAAGATCTTCAATTTGGAGAAGATCAGTATAAGTGGTCACCTCGTAAGTCCTAGTTCCCATAGTAGTTTCCTCAACACTTGTTGGAGTAACTTCGAGCCCACCATCAAACCATACATTCCAAGCAGAGCTGTTGGAAAGAATCCCGTCATTCACCACAATTTTTAGTGATGTACTCGTTCCATTTATGGGAATTGAAGCAGACCCTGCATAAGGCACCTGCTCGGCTTCCCCGCTCAATGGGTTTGACCCGGTATGGAAAACCTTCTGCCCCTCGTAATATATTTCCACCTTATCAGGAGCACCATAATGCTCCCAACGATACTCCAGCGTGCCTACACTGCCACTCAAATCACAGTTTATTACCTGTGAATTGGAACCTGAATGTATATTCGAAACCGTAAGAGGCCCTCGATTCAGCTCGGTGGTAGTAGTAATAGGATAATTTTCGGTTACCGTTTCGGTAGTTTTATCCTGAAGATGAGGGTAAGTAATTTTTTCCAAATCTACAAACTGGCCGTCAACTCCCGTCACCTTATAATTACTCTGATCCCCAAATAAAGGCACTCCATTTAACTTTGACTCCTCCTGTACAGCAATTTGGGAAAGCAACTGATGAAACTCCTGCTTATATAAATCACGGTCAGCGGGGGATTTGGGGAGAAGGGGGTAACCATTTTCAGGGAAAGCCTCTT
>CAJWKQ010000102.1 GCA_913041895.1 uncultured Verrucomicrobiales bacterium | reverse complement strand
ATTAATGGCCAAATGCTGGTTAAGGACGGTGAAATAGTCGCCATCGGAACAAAGCTATCAACGCCTGAAGTTTTCCGGGAAATAGACCTAGGAAAATTACAGGTATACCCTGGCCTAATTGCCGCAACAACCTCTCTGGGGCTGACTGAAATTAATGCAGTAAGAGCCACACAGGACACTTCCGAAGTTGGTGAATTTACACCCGATGTGGAAGCCTGGGTTTCAGTTAATCCGGATTCCGAGCTTATACCTGTTGCTCGAGCCAACGGGTTTACGCACGCGTTGGTTGCGCCAATGGGGGGGGTGGTTACCGGTACATCAGGCCTGATAAAGACCGATGGCTGGGGAGTTGAAGACATGACGGTAAAATCAAGGGTTGCTCTACACATAATGTGGCCTTCGCTTTCAATCAACACGACACCAAAGGAGAGCATGCGTGATCCAGATAAATTCAAGTCACCCAAAGAGCAGGCTAAACAGCGTGAAAAGAAACTTCTAGATATTGACCGTTTTTTTGATGATGCAGAAGCCTATGCCAAGGCCCGTAAACAAGATGAGACTCTTAGCCTAATTCCGGCATGGGAGGCCACGTTAGGTGCTATTTCTAAAAAACAACCGATTGTAATTCACGCAAATTATGAGCGGCAAATCACCAGTGCTGTAAAATGGGCGGAGAAACGTAATTACAGGATTATTATCGCAGCAGGGTTGGACGCTTGGCGCGTCGGCGATCTGCTTGCAAAAAATAACATCCCTGTAATATTAGATAATGTTTTCCGGCTCCCTCAAAGAGACACTGATCCCCACGATATCAATTTCCGTTCTGCAGGAATTCTTCACAAAGCAGGGGTTAAAATAGCTCACAGTGTTAAAATGGGGAATTGGGGTGCTACAGAAATTAGGAATATTATTTATGCGGCATCTCGCTCTATGGCATATGGGCTACCTAGGAATGCCGCATTGAAGAGCATCACTCTCCATCCAGCCCAAATGCTAAATGTGCAAAACAAACTAGGCTCACTTACAAAGGGCAAAGAAGCATCCTTTATTGCCACCGATGGGGATCTGTTTGATATAAGAACTAACGTCAAACGGATGTGGATCAATGGCAAAGAAGTCAGCCTTGAAAGCCGCCACACAAGGTTATACGAGAAATATAGAAATCGCCCCAAGCCAAAAGGCTTAAGGCGATAATTATATTAGGAACGATCTTTATGTCTATTGGGATTCAGAAAAATGACTAACTTTTAGTTGCCTCATAATTTTCAGCAACAACATCCCAGTTAACAACACTCCAAAAAGCCTTCAGGTAGTCAGGTCGCCTGTTCTGATATTTGAGATAATAAGCATGCTCCCATACATCACACCCTAAAATGGGCGTACGCCCTTCCATAAGAGGCGTGTCCTGATTAGGGGTACTGCAAACACAAAGACTTCCATCATCTTTAACGCAAAGCCATGCCCACCCACTCCCAAAACGTGTTGCTCCTGCTGCCTCGAAAGATTCCTTAAAGGACTCCATGCCTCCAAGCTCCGTTTCAATAGCATCGGCCAGAGCACCGGAGGGCTCACCGCCGCCGCCCGGGCTCATAATATTCCATAAAAGTGAGTGGTTGGCATGTCCCCCGCCGTTGTTTCGCACTGCTCCCCTTATATTTTCGGGAATGGAATCCAGATCACTGACAAGATCTTCAATAGTTTTCCCTGCAAGCTCATCACTTCCTTCTATCGCAGCGTTAAGCTTGGCAATGTACGTCGCATGATGTTTGCCGTGATGAATTTCCATTGTTTGCGCATCAATGTGCGGCTCAAGCGCGTCGTGCGCATATGTGAGATCAGGTAGTTCGTAAGCCATATAATGTGTAGTGTTCGCATTAGATCCTAACATTCTAATGGGCAATGGACAAGCCCTACAAATCTATCACATTAAGTCTATAAAATTTTTTAGCACTTTCATCCCAACCTTCTGGCTCTTTTCAGGATGGAACTGTGTAGCATATATGTTTTCGTGCCATATTGAGGAAGCAAAAAACACTCCATAATTCGTCCTTGTGGCAACAATAGTCTCATCAGATGGTTGAGGGAAATAACTATGAACAAAATAGAAATAATTTCCAGATTCGATGCCCTTAAAAATAGGGCATTCATCCTGCAGAATTTCAACAGCATTCCACCCTATTTGAGGTACTTTATTTGCCTCTGAATCAGGAAGTCGCCTTACGCATCCTTCAAAGACCCCAAGGCCTTTTTCTGTTGACTCAAACTCATCACTTCTTTCAAAAAGAGCCTGATAACCAACACAAATGCCAAGAAAAGGCTTGCCAGTAGATATAAAATTTTTCGTTGCCTCAAAGAGCTCTTGCTTCTTCATAGCGTTAACACAGTCGTCGAATGCCCCGACGCCAGGCAACACCACCGCATCAGATGAATACACCAAGCCTGGATCCGACACGAGTTTTACCTTTGCCCCGACAGCAGTGAGTGATTTATGCACGCTGCGAACATTTCCTGCTCCGTAATCAATCAAGGAGACCACAGCGGGTTTTGTAATTCAGTTTCCGTTGGAGTCCAACTCCTTTTCTTTCCTAAGTCTTAATTGGCCACAAGCTGCATCTATATCATGGCCCTTCTCTCGCCTAAGGGTTGCTCTTACACCTTTATCAATTAGAGCCTTCATGAAACTTTCTTGACTCGTTGCACTCGGTCGCTTGTACCGTAGGCCCTCCACATTATTATACGGAATTATGTTTACCTTAGCGCGCAGACGATCGGATAACATTGCGAGATGTGGCACCTGATCGACCCCATCGTTTATTCCATCAATTAGGATATACTCAAATGTAATGGATCCTTTTTTTTTGGATTGATAAATTTCAACTGCATCTGTGAGTTTGCTCAATGAATACTTGCGGTTTATAGGCATAATTTTGTCACGCACCTCATCGGTTGCGCCGTGCAAGCTGATTGCCAAACGGTATTGTCTTGGCTGATCGGATAGTTTGATAATCTGTGGAACAAGACCACTAGTAGAGATGGTTATCTTACGGGCCCCGATGTTTGCAGACCATTTTGAATTCAAAATATTTAATGCATCCAGAAGATTGTCATAATTAGCCAGTGGCTCACCCATCCCCATAATCACTAAATTTGTAATCAATCTCTTGCCACCGGAAACCCTTTTCTTAAAAAGGGTTTCAACAGCAAGAACCTGATCAATCACTTCGCCCGGCTTAAGATTTCTTTTGAACCCCTCTAACCCGCTCGCACAAAATTTACATCCGTATGCGCAACCTACTTGGGTCGAAACGCAGAGCGTATGCCGGTCGCTCGCCTCACCGTAAAATGATGGACTTGCGGGGATTAAAACACTTTCAACATATTGCCCATCTGAAAGCTTCCAAAGAAATTTTAAAGTTGTGTCAATCGCCCCCTGCTTACGAACTAGCTTAACCGATGAGAAAGTAAAATAACTAGAAAGCTTTCTTTTAAGACCATCAGGAATATTCCCCATTTGAGACCAATCGCATATGGCACCCTTGTGAACCCAACGCAAAATTTGGCTTGCGCGGTAAGCAGGTTCGCCTATTTCCGCCAACCAATCGGTTAGTTCGTCTGGCTTTTGCGATGATATGGGGGGGCAGCACACTTTAAGATATATAATATTTTTGTGAATATTCCTGTACCATTCGCCACGTATTATATCGTGGGGCAATCGTAGCCATGGCGCGACGGATTTTTTTAATCCAAGCGCGTGGTATCCCATTAGCATCTCGGTTATAAAATGTTGGGATTACCTCTTCAGAAAGTACACGGAATAGGTTTTCACTATCAATGCGGTCCTGCTCTTCTATGTCATCGGGATGACTATCATCCCCTATAGAAAAACCATTAACTCCATCGAACACCTCACGCCACCATCCATCCATAATACTACAATTCAGCCCCCCATGTGCGGCTGTTTTCATGCCACTAGTTCCACTAGCCTCCATCGGCCTACGTGGATTATTCAACCAAACATCACAACCCCCAACCAACATTCGTCCGATTTCTATATCATAGTTTTCAATGAAAACAAGTTGCCCGGCCATTTCGCTTTGTTTGGATAGATGTGCTATTTTTTGTATGAAACGCTTGCCTTCATCATCTGCCGGGTGTGCTTTGCCCGCAAAAATAAATTGGACAGGCTTCTCAGAGTCTTTGGCCAATTTTACAACTTTGTCTAGCTTATCAAAAATAAGCGGAGCTCTTTTATATGTAGCAAAACGGCGTGCGAATCCAATTGTAAGGGTATCTGCATCAAGCAATTGGTCGTATGAAATAAAATCACCTTCTCTCGCTTTAGGTATATCAATGAGCTTATTTCTTGTGAAATCAATAAGACCGCGCCTAAGTCGATATCGTAACGCCCACAGCTCCTCATCTGATACAAAATCAGGATCCTCTGTCTTAGCCCAGAATTCAGATGTATTCACTTGCTCGTAAAATACACCAGCATCTCCAAGTTTAGGCTGCCAGAAATCCCGGGCTGGACCGCTCATCCAGCCAAGGAGGTGGATGCCGTTGGTGATATGCCCGATGGGTACTTCCTCTTTTGGCAGTTTAAATTTATCCTCCCACATTTCTCGGCTAACTGAACCATGAAGCTCGCTAACCCCATTCGCAGATCTAGAAGTATTTAATGCTAAAACAGTCATGCAAAATGTTTCTCCTGTATCGTCCGGATTCAATCTACCTAAACCCATTAGTTCTTCGTGAGAAAGATTAAGATACTTTTCATAACGATTTAGCGCGTACTGCACAAGCTCAGAGCCAAAGCGATCATGGCCAGCGGGAACCGGAGTATGGGTTGTGAATATACATTCTTTCTTTGTGGCTTTCATTGCGGCCTCAAACAATTGACCGTCGTTTAATTTTTCTTTTATCAGCTCAAATGACAAGAAAGCCGCATGGCCTTCATTCATATGGAACACCGAAGGTTGGATTTCTAAAGCTCTCAGCAACTTAACTCCGCCCACCCCAAGAAGTATTTCCTGCTGGATGCGTGTAGTGCTATCACCTCCATAAACTCTTAAAGTTAAATCTCTATAATGCGGTTTGTTTTCCGGAAGATTTGTATCCAGTAAATATAGCGGGCAACGACCAACATTAATCCTCCAAGATCTGAAATAAACCGTGTCGGATGCTATATCAACATTACAGACAAGTGGCTCCCCTTGTTTGTTAAGAACAGGATCCATTGGCAGATTTTTAGGGTTTAACTGATTGTAATATTCAGTTTGCCAGTTTTCCTGATTTATCGATTGTTGAAAATAGCCCTCCCTGTAAAAGAGTGTGATTCCATTAAATTCCAACCCCAAGTCACTCGCGCTTTTTATATGATCTCCGGCCAGCACTCCCAATCCTCCCGCAGCTATGGGCAAGGTCTCATGAAGGCCGAATTCTGCTGAAAAATATGCTATGGATTTGCCCTGTAAATCTGATGATTGCCGCGAAACCCAAGTATCACTCGGATTCATATAATTATCAAAATCCACAAGAACTCTGTTAACTTTTGAAAAATAATTTGGGTCGAGAAGTCGGGTCTGTAGCTCAGTTTCAGATATCTCTCTTAGCACCGCCACCGGGTTGTGATATACATTTTGCCAAGTTCTCGAAGAAAGCTCGCCGAAAACCTCCCGAGCATCTTGATTCCAGGTCCACCAGATATTCCGCGCTAATATGTTCAGAGAAGTTATCGTTTCAGATATCCGCATGCAGCAATTTGAGGTTTCAAAGAATTAAAAACCAGATGAATTTTATGGCATTTGCATGAATTATAATGCAATTTCTGAAGCCTGCCATTATGAATAGGATATGCCTTGCTATTATAGGCTTGTGCGCGGCCTTTTTACTTTCAGCCCAGGAAAGAGACCCGTTTAAGCCTGAGCCCCCGAGAAAGCCAAACATAAAAGAGATCACACCAGGCATTCTTCAAGTGGGCACAGTGCTCCTTAATAAGAAAAAAAGGGAAATATCATTTCCTGTAACAGTAAACATGAATGAAGGACCTATTGAGTACCTTGTAGTTACCGGCAAAGGGAAAACCCATGAAAGCCTTCTCGTAACCAGCACTGAGCCATTCCATCTGCAGGTTGCTATGCTTCTTCTTAATTGCAAAGGGAGCGATGGGAAACTTATCCCCGAAGATGAAGACAAGGCCATCCCGGGGGAACCTGTAGAAATAGAGCTTCTCTGGAAAGAGAAGGAAATAGATAAAAATCTCAGATTAGAAAAATTTGTAGCACGTAAAGATGGAAAACCCGTTAAGAAGGGGCCTTTTATATTTAACGGTTCAAGAATGTTTGAGGGAGCATTTCTGGCCCAAAGTGATGGATCCATAGTATCACTCATCACTGATAACGCGGCGCAGTTTAATAATCCACGTGCCGGGCGTGCAAATGATGATATTTGGCGGCCTCAACCCAAACACTTACCACCTCTAGATTCTAATGGGACACTTTTAATTAAGGTGACAAGAGATAATTAGAAGATTAGCAACCAACGAATAACATTCCTTAATGAAAAATTTAACACAGATAACACTTTGTTTGAACATTGCATTTTTTGCGTGTTCACCTCCTGAAACAAATTCTCAACGCGCAACCTCAAGTTCTAACTCTAAAACCCATACGCCAACCAAATCAACGAACGACAATGATCACGTCCCCTCTGAAACGCCTGTAGTGAGGCTAATGGAAATGGAAAGGCGTGACAAGGATGGAAACATCGTTGGATTATTGGAAGCTGGACTATGGTACAAGCGCGGTGAAGACAATCCATACACTGGCTTTGTTGTTGGAATGAACAAGCCAAAGGATGGTAAGCCCCCCGCTTTCCCTTACAACTATAAGCGGGAATATAAAGACGGCATTCAGGTGGGCGTTGAAACTGGATGGTATGCTAGCGGAAAGAAAAGGATTGAACTTGTGTATGATAATGGTGAAGTCCTCTCTATGAAGCAATGGGATGCTGACGGAAAAGAAATCAAACAATAAACTAACCTAACCTAAATTATATAAATGAAACTACTGGCCATAAATTTAATCGTAATGTTTGGGTTTTCTTCCACTGCATTATGCCAAACAGATATTTCCTTTCAAAACGAACTGCAGCGATCAATTGACCGCGGAATAGATTTTCTCAAGAAAAGCCAATCCCCTGATGGTTACTGGACAAATGCCGATCATCCGGCAGTAACAGCAATAGCCCTAGTAGCGTATCAAGGCAATCCACAGAAGCCAAAGGCAACTCCAGATTGGGTGGCAAAAGGCTATCAATACATTCTTAAGCATGTGCAGCCTAATGGTAGCATATATGTTCCCAATAAGGGCTTAGCCAATTACAATACTGCATTAAGTATGATAGCAATGCTTGCATCTGGGGATGCAAAATTTAACTCAACGATCCTTAATGCTCGTAGATTTCTAATAGGTCAGCAATGGGATTTGGGTGTTAAAGGTAAAACAGACCATCCATTAGATGGCGGTGTAGGATACGGCAATAGTTACCCTCATGGTGATTTAAATAACACCCTTACGGCTCTAGAGGCTATATACTATAGCCGTAATCTCGTTAAGGATTCGCCTGAGTCAAAAACAGACTTGAACTGGAAAGCAGCGATTTCTTTTATTCAGAATTGTCAAAATCTCAAATCACACAACAAGCAGCCTTGGGCGAGTGACGATCCTGAAAACAAAGGCGGATTTATTTATTTCCCGGGGAAAAGCATGGCCGGTGAGGCAAAAGGTAGCGAGTCTGGCCGAACAGCTCTTCGTAGTTACGGAAGTATTAGTTATGCGGGTATGCTTAGTTATGCTTATGCTGATCTCAAGCAAGATGACCCTCGTGTTACGGCTGTTAAAAAATGGTTGGAGAATAACTATACACTGGAGGAAAATCCCGGCATGGGGGCGCAGGGTCAATTCTATTATTATTACCTTATGACCAAGGCGCTGACAGTGTACGGCGCAGACAAACTTGAGCTAGCTAATGGAAAAAAAGTAGATTGGCGTAAGCAGGTAGGCCTCAAGTTGATGGGGCTACAAGATCAGGATGGCTCTTGGATTAATAAAAAGGCTTCACGTTGGTGGGAAAATGAAAAGTCGCTAGTAAGTGCATACAGTGTGATTGCCCTAAGTTACCTGCACAGGGGCCAATAGGCAGAATGTTATATAATTAATGGGGTCAGAGCTGGCATACTTTGCCCCCATTTTCTTATTCTTCTTGTGCTGATTCTTCCTGTTCAGCAGAAACAACTGGAGCGATATCCTGCAATCGATCCTTTTCGTCTACATTGACCAAGCGAACACCTTGAGTGTTTCTCCCCGCTTGCCGGATCCCATCTACCGAAGTGCGCACCATTTGCCCACCTACCGTAATAAGCATAATCTCGTCACCTTCATGAACCGTTAACCCGCCGATAACTTTGCCGGTTTTTTTGGTAATCTTCATCGTTTTAATGCCTTTACCTCCTCTCGTCTGCACACGATAATCATCAAAAACAGTGCGCTTACCTACCCCGTTTTCTCCCGCGACAAGCAGTGTAGCATCTGAGCTTACGATTGATAGAGCGACCACATGGTCATCCTTACCCAGACGTATCCCCCTTACTCCAGCTGCAGAACGCCCCATCGTCCGAACGCCGTCCTCGTGAAAGCGAATACTTTGCCCGTCAGCCGTAACTAGAATCACATCGTCATGGCCGGTAGTAAAGCGAGCCTCAATTAAAGTATCCCCCGGCACTATCTTAATAGCAATAATACCGCCACGCCTCACATTTGCAAAATCACTTAATGCTGTCTTTTTAACTGTTCCTGAACGAGTGGTGAAGAAAATGCATCTATCTTGCTGCCACGTTAAGTCCTCTTTATTCTCACCATAGACAGCCTTTACCCGAATAACGTCCGCGATTTTTTCGCCGTGCTTCAGCTCCAATACATTAGCAATACTGCGACCCTTTGAAGCTCTACCTAAGTCCGGGATTTCGTGCACACGCTCAACATAAACCCGACCGGTATTAGTGAAGAACATCAGATAATCATGCGTATTTGCCGGGAAAAGATGTTCAATAAAATCACTGGCTTCCTTATCAGTTGTCGCCTTTCTAGTTTTCATTCCGATAACACCTTTGCCTCCTCGACGTTGCGCCTTGAAGGCGCTGGTGTTAGTCCTTTTAATGAGGCCATTATGGGTAAGAGTGATCATCACAGACTCATTAGCGATTAGATCTTCAATGGACATCTCGCCTTCATCTGGGGCCAAATCAGTTCGCCTTGGTGTTGCGTGTTTTTCTTTTATCTCTGCAAGTTCATCTTTAATTATCGCCAACACACGAGCTTCTTTCGCCAATATATCAAGGAGGTCCTTGATTTTTTTGACCAACTCCTTGTATTCACCCCTTATTTTATCAATTTCAAGACCAGTCAGTTGATATAACCTAAGTTCTAGTATTGCGTTGGCCTGCTCTTCGCTAAACTCATAGCGGCCATTCACTAGTCTGGCCTTATCTCGGATCAGGATCCCCAGTTTCTCTACGGCCGCCTTGGTGAAATCAAAAGCCATTAGTTTAACTTTTGCTTCTTCACGATTGGCAGAGTCTCTGATTATTTTGATAAACTTATCTAGATTGGAAAGCGCGATTATATAACCCTCTAGAGTTTCTGCCCGACGCTCCGCCTTTTCGAGTTCATACCGCGTCCTCCGAACGACAACTTCTCGGCGGTGCTCAATATAGCAATTGATGGCCTCCTTAAGCGTCAATGTTTTGGGCTTACCGTGATCGATGGCAAGCATATTGACACTGAAAGAAGTAGCCAGCTGTGTGTGCTTGTAAAGATTGTTGATGACTACTTTTGGAACGGCATCCCGCTTGAGCTCAATGACAACGCGCGTGTTTTCATCTGATTCATCCCGTACCGCAGTGATTTCAGATAGAATTTTTTCGTTAGCCAATTCGGCAATGCGCTCAACAAGTGTTGCTCTATTTACATTATAAGGAATTTCTGTAACTACGATTTGTGATTTCCCCCCTCGCATCTCCTCGACTCCGAGTCGACCACGCACCTTAACAGACCCTTTTCCTGTTGAAAAATAATCTTCTATTGGTTTGAGCCCAGCAATAGTGCAACCCGTCGGAAAATCGGGACCTTTTATGTGTTTCATCAAGCCCTTCAGACTAATATCCGGCTTATCAATTTGAGCACATATGCCATCAATAACCTCCCCGAGATTATGTGGCGCCATGTTAGTGGCCATACCTACCGCTATGCCAGTCCCCCCATTAACAAGTAAATTTGGGAAAGAAGCCGGGAAAACTGTTGGCTCCATAAGCCGCTCGTCGTAGTTAGCAACCCAATCAACTGTATCTTTGTCCATATCGGACATAAGTGAGCCCCCGAGGTGAGTAAGTCGCGCCTCAGTATAGCGCATCGCCGCAGGGGGATCTCCTTCAATACTGCCGAAATTACCCTGACCATCCACCAAAGTGTCTCGCATGGACCAAGGTTGAGCCATATTCACCAAAGTTGGATATATAACCGCTTCTCCGTGTGGATGGTAGTTGCCACTTGTATCTCCAGCTATCTTGGCACATTTGAAGT